>JAYUDH010000129.1:0-6479 GCA_043739895.1 Candidatus Moraniibacteriota bacterium | reverse complement strand
CTCAAGTTCTCGAGAACCGCCCGAGAAAACTCAGCGAATTCGTCGAGAAAAAGTACTCCTCGATGCGCCAAGCTAATCTCACCAGGTTTTGGGTAGGTGCCACCCCCAACTAAAGAAACGGCACTGGCAGTATGATGCGGTGAACGAAAGGGTCTCCTGGTTATGAGAGCATCTCCTCGTACTAATTTTCCTGCCACAGAAAAAATCTTCGTCACCTCCAGACTTTCTTCAAAATCAAGGGCCGGGAGAATGGTAGGAAGGGTTTTGGCGAGCAGTGTTTTACCGCTCCCTGGTGGTCCTACAAAGAGAACATTATGCCCACCTGCAGCGGCAATTTCCAGTGCACGCTTGGCATGCTCTTGTCCTTCCACATAAGACATGTCCACATCACCGTCGTCTGCCAAAGGGACATCTTTTTCAAAGAGAGCGGGGGCGATGATTATTTCTCCGCGTATATGCGCGATAAGTTGAAAAAGGCTTTGTACAGGAATCACGGTGATCCCTTGTACCAAAGCTGCTTCCCGAGCATTGTCCTCAGGCACGTACAGCTCAGTAAACCCCTCTTCCTTTGCAAAGAGAGCGATCGACAACACACCCTGAACCCGTCTCACGCCACCATCAAGCGCCAACTCTCCTACAAACAATTTCCCTTCATGATTGAGCGCGAGCTGTTTTGTGGCCAAAAGAAAACCCAAGGCCATAGGAAGATCATAGAGCGGTGTATTTTTTGGGAGATCGGCCGGAGCGAGATTGACCGTAATACGTCCACTCTGGTGTGGTGGTTTGAAACCACTATTCTTCAGAGCCGCACTGACACGATCACGAGACTCCTTAATGGCTGTATCTGGAAGTCCCACCAAAGTAAAATGATGAAGACCTTGCGTCAAAACATCAACCTCGACTTCCACTAGGACACTTTCCAATCCAAGAGTAGCTGCTGAGTAGATTTTTGCCGACATATCGTGCATTGTAAGAAATCACTCTTTCTTGCCACGAAACAACTCCCACCAGATTAAAAATACCACACCAAGCGTCAAAATAACATCGGCCACATTAAAGAGCGGTATAAAAGGGAGAGAAAGAAAGTCAAAAATACAGCCAGAGAGAACCCGTTCCAGCATATTACTCACTCCTGCTGAAAAAAGAAGGAGCCATACATAGCTTCGTTGCCAAATAACCTCTTTCCACCAGAGATGCATGAAAAAGAGTATTGCTCCAACGCCTACAAGAGAAAGAACCAGAAAAGAAGCAGATGCCCCAAACGGCCCCTCACCATTACACACAACACCACTTTTGAGGTGCTGCCGCGCCAAAAAAGCACTTCCCTGTAAAAGAACAATAAAAAAGACCACAAAAGAAAAGCTCGCAAGCAACTTCTGTGGCCTCATAAAAAAACGTTAGAGGGCGGTACGGGCGCCCGGGTAAGCCTGCAAACGCTCCAGACTAATCTCACGACCAGTACTTTCGCAGATACCGTAGGTGCCTGTACTCATTTTTTCCAGAGCATCATTCACATCCTTGAGCTGCGTTTCGAGCGTCTGTTCCAAGGCAAGGTGATCAACATACTCTTCAACCTCTGAAGCATTCTCATCAGGATCGGTTCCCATATCTTCGATACGAGTAGCATACTCTCCAGTAGTGCCAGTCGCGGTAGCAAAACGAGAAAGTTCTTGTTCCAAACGCTCCTTCTCGCTTAAAAGAGTCATCTTTAATTGTTCCAATATTTGAGTATCAAGAGCCATACATCTCAGTTTCAATAAATTAAACAATCATTGTATCAAAAGTATACCAAAAGAGAACGCTACTGTCTAGAAAAAAATATGCTCTAAGTGACGAATAGAGGCTTTATTTAGGGAAGGATCATACATAATTGCCAGAGCATCAAAATGATAACTCTGGTCCACCAGGTGATGCTCACGAAGATATTGCTGTCCGATGCGTTCCAATTTCCGCAGTTTCTCTCTCGTAATATTCGCTTCCGGAAGAATATCCCTCCCCTCCGCACCTAAACGACTCTTGACTTCAACAAAAATTATCTCCTTGGCCTTTTGTGCAACAATATCAATCTCTCCTAAACGGCGACCGCGTGTATTGCAGTAATTGGTGGCCAGTATGCGATAGCCCTTACTTTTGAGATAGCGACAACCAAGTTCTTCACCAAGAACTCCGAGTGACGAAGTAGCATGAAATGTGCCCATGCCTCAAAAATACGCCAAAAAAACCAAAATGACAACAAAAAAACACCCTGGTGGGAGCCTAACGATATACCTCTTATTCTTGTCTCATGAAATAACTATGTTGGTGTCCCGGCGTACGCCGGTCAAAAAATAAATTCTTACCTGTACGCCGGAACGTTGCATGTGCCAACAGGTATGTAGGTTATCTAGCTTACGGGTGAGCGAGCATTGATAATCCAATTCAATCCTGTATTTTGTGCACTTGCATTTTTCGCAGTGATCCTAACTTATTCACTACTTCTCCCTTCACCGTTCTCTGGCACGAAGCCTTTTGCTTTTTTTGAAAGAACTTGTTTTTTTGTTTCTTTTTGTTTTTCTCTTGAGGTACTTTTTTTATTGTGTACC
The DNA here is from genome assembly GCA_043739895.1 of Candidatus Moraniibacteriota bacterium. GTDB lineage: Bacteria > Patescibacteriota > Minisyncoccia > Moranbacterales > UBA1568 > UBA1568. Next base: position 3,897 of record JAYUDH010000129.1, on the reverse strand, counting down.
TAAAGGGTGAACTTTTGTTTTTGTTTTGGTCTCCGTGTTAGGACGGAGCGGCTGTGGTACATTGCCACAACTCTTGAACAGTGAAAGAGTCCTCCTCACAATGTACAAACATTCTGCATAAGAACTCTTTCACCGTTCTGTAACGATGGGGGAGCAATTTGTCAAAGAAATTTCAACTTCACAAATCAATTATAGCAGAAAAAGAGGGACTGGTCAATCATGCTCGTATGAAAAACGCTTGTACATACTCTTTCTTTCCTTCTGTATTCTTCAGAAATGAAGAATGGGAAAATATGCCTAAAAAAAGAAGTCGCTGACTTTTTATTGTGAGTCACAGCGTACTCACTTTTCCCTTTTTCTTAGCGCTTTTTATCGATCATTGCTCGCAGAGTTTCTTTGCTTCCTCCCAATAACCATTCTTTTTCACGAAGAGCGTAGTCAAGTGACAACGCGCGAGCACTATCAACATTCACGAAACGTACTGGCACACTATTGTACGTACTAGAACGAAAAATGATTTGCTTCGGAAGCGTTGCTCCATTAAAGAGGAGTGTTCGGAAAAAAAGCGGCAGACTCGATTCTTTTTTATTGATCAAATCACGACCAACAGTCTCATCATTGAATCTCAAGCTTAGGCCAAGCGAAACCCTCTCTCCTCCATTAAAAAGAAAGAGCGAAAAAGACTCCCCGATAGTCGCCAAGAGATCGTTCGGTATTTCCAGCTTGAGCAAATAAGCAAAACGACTGAAGGCAATGGGATTATTATTCTTATCCGTCACTAAAAATTCTACCGGAAGGGTCATCTTAGCGGCCGTCATCCGGTCAGCCGACTGCTTTAAGAGTACGGACAGACTTTCTGCCGTCATGGTCTCTGTATCAACAGAGAGATAATTTGCCTTTTCAACAGAAAACGGTGGTTCCAAAATGACTGGCGCCTCGACGGGGAGCGTCACAGGGGTGACAGGTACAGAAGGAGCTCCTTCTGTGATGACTGATGTAGAGCGCATGAAGTACCAGGCTACTCCGCCTAAAATCAAGGCCAATAGAAGAATACCACCTCCGGCAAAAAGCCATTTCTTCCGAGTCATACCATAGACTTCCTCTTCGTCCTCAAGATGCAATGGTTCGAGACCAGGGGCTACCGGTGGACTCCAGGCAGCTGTCGGTGGAAGATTCTTTGGAAGAGGAGGACGCTCTATAGTCTTTGGCTCAAAAAGCTCTTTTTTTACAATACGTGGTGCATTCTGAACAGGAAGAGAAGAAGGGGTCTCTGATAAGAAAGGGCTCGATGTCTGAGCAAGTGACTCAGAGCTCGATACATTATTCATTGGAGCAAGCTCAACATCATCTTTCGGAGCAACCTTTGGCTGTATTACTCCGTCACCCATAACACTCACTGCTCCCAAAATTTCTTGAGGGACAGGGAGTCCTATATTTTCTTGGGGAGACAATTTTTTTGAAAAAAATCCCATAAAAGAAGAAAACTAAAAGAGAGGCTATGAGCCTCTCTTAGTATACAGGAGAACCGAGAATTTCGGTAGAAGTTAGAGTGTGCCCTCCTTCTCCATTTGTTTCTTGGCTGCCTTATGCGAAAGATTGATACGACCCTGCGCATCAATTTCTTTAACAATGACCGGGATCATATCGCCAACCTTGACGATATCCTCGACACGTTCGACACGTTCGTCAGAGAATTCTGAAATATGAACGAGTCCTTCTTGATTTGGAAGCACTTCCACGAAGGCACCAAAGTTCATGAGGCGAGTCACTCGACCCTGAAATAACTCCCCCGCTTTGACCTCGCGAGTGATATTTTGCACCCACTCAACAGCCTTCTTGGCGCTTACTTCATCAGTAGAGGTAATAAAGACAGAACCATCATCTTCGATATCAATCGAAACACCCGTTTCATCAATAATCTGATTGATCATTTTCCCTCCAGGACCAATGACATCACGAATCTTTTCTGGGTTGATGTGGAGGGTGATAATACGTGGTGCATACGGCGACATCACTGTGCGTGGAGCTCCCAACACTTCAAGCATCTTCTCCATAATGAAGAGTCGACTCTCCTTCGCCTGAGCAATAGCCACCTTCAGTACCGCTGGTGTTAAACCATCGATCTTAACGTCCATCTGCATAGCCGTAATACCATCTTTTGTTCCCGCTACCTTGAAGTCCATGTCTCCGTAATGATCCTCTAGCCCTTGAATATCAGAAAGGATCTTATAAGAACCATCTTTTCCCATAATGACACCCATAGCGATACCGGCTACCGGCTTTTTGATTGGTACGCCCGCATCCATAAGAGACAGAGTTGAACCACAGGTAGAGGCCATCGATGATGATCCGTTTGATTCCAGTACTTCAGAAACCAGAAGGATCGTGTACGGAAAATCTTCTTTACTCGGAAGAACCGGTAAGAGAGCCTTTTCCGCCAAGGCGCCATGACCCACTTCACGTCGGCCTGGACCACGCATCGGCTTCACTTCTCCTACCGAATAGGGAGGAAAGTTATAAAAGTGCATATAACGCTTCTTCTCATCGGTTGACATGGTATCCACTACCATTTCATCGCCCGGGGCACCCAGCGTAGTCACTGTCAGAGCCTGGGTTTCTCCACGAGTAAAGACACCCGTCCCGTGGGTACGGGGTAATATACCTACTTTACACCAGATCGGGCGAATTTCTGTCAGCGTTCGGCCGTCAGGACGAGCCTCTTTTGTCAGAATATTGTGATGCACAGCTTCATCAGCGACTTCGTCAGTAATAATAGAGAGGAGTTCGGAAAGATTCTTCTGCTGTGGGTATTTTTCTCCCGCATAGGCGGCCACCTGTGCATTAATTTCAGCCACCTTCCCTTCGGTAGCTTGCTTAGGACGAAGGTATAACGCCTCGGGCAACCCAAACTCAACAGCAACTCGGCGAATATCTGCTTCAAATTCATCAGAACCACGAAGGAGTGCTGCAGGACGCTTTTCTTTACCAGCCTCCTTCTTTATATCTTCAATAAAGCCCGCTATTTTTTGAATAGCCGCAAAACCGAACTCAAAAGCTTCGGCCATTTTCTCTTCGGTTATTTCATTGGCACCCGCTTCGATCATATTGATCTTGTCCTTGGTACCAGAGAGCATGAGATCAAGAGTGCTACTTCCCTGTTCTTCCTTGGAAGGATTGAGAATAAAGCCACCATCAGAAGCGATACCCACCCGCACTGCTCCGATAGGACCATTCCAAGGAATATCCGAGAGAGTCAAGGCTGCAGAAGCACCAATCATGGCTACCAAATCAGAATCATTCTCACCATCATACGAAAGGGTCGTGACCACGACCTGTACTTCATTACGCATACGACTATCAAAGAGAGGGCGCACCGTACGATCTACAGCACGACCAGATAAGACAGCGTCATCCGACGGACGACCTTCGCGCTTGATAAAGCGTGAACCCTTGATTTTCCCAGCAGCATAATACCGTTCTTCAAAATCCACCATCAAAGGAAAATAACCCGTGATTTTAGACATCTCCTTACTCATCACCGCTGTCGCCAAGACCACGGTGTCGCCGTAGCGAGCCGTGACCGATCCGCTCGCTTGCTTCGCTAATGTCCCCGTCTCAATGACGAGCTCCCGTCCCCCTAATTGGAGGGACCATTGTTTCTCCTGCATAGACTACATCGTCCGAAAAGTAAGCTAATACACACGCGAATGAAGCTTTCTTAGGAAGCACCATTCGTGTACCTATTAACCACTACTTATCGGATAAAACAATAATTATACTCTTCCATCACTTTAGCCCTATTTTGCCCTCTTTGTCAATAAATGTAGCTTAAATTCCATTCTGAAGTGCAATTATTCCATAAACTAAAGACGTCTCGCTTCATAATAAAACAACCCC
>JAYUDH010000128.1:0-2503 GCA_043739895.1 Candidatus Moraniibacteriota bacterium | reverse complement strand
TGTGCCCATCTTCTCGTTCAATCAACTGACAGAGCGTCGCCTCGGCATTATCTTGAGGGAGAGGCTTAATGGTGTGGCGTATATAGAGGGGCAGTGTTTCAAGGAGGAGTTCTGATCCCAGTGCCACCAATTTTTCGGTGAGGGTACGTGTTGTGTCGTTCGGATCAATAGAAAGGGATCGTTGTGTGAGGATACCGCCCGTATCCATACCTTTATCCATGATCATAATGGTCACGCCCGTCTCTTTTTCACCTGCTAGGAGAGCGTTTTGTATAGGGGCCGCTCCGCGCCATTTTGGAAGCAGTGAGGGATGAAAATTGACACATCCAAACTTAGGAAGTGTCAGTACTTCTTCGGGTAAAATTTTCCCATACGCCGCAACAACAATAATGTCTGGGCGCATTTTTTTCAGCTCTCCTAAGGCAGTGTCATCGAATTTTTCTGGCTGAAGAAGAGAAATGTTGTGTTCCTGAGCCTTGATTTTGACGGGACTTTCGGAAACTTCCTGCTTACGACCGACACTGGCATCAGGCTTGGTAACAACACCCACTATCCTGTACTGTGCATCGATGAGTGTTTGAAGGAGTGACGCAGAAAGCTCGGGTGTCCCCATAAAGACTACCCGTACCTTGGGGGTAGGAATGGAGGAAAGTGTAGCTTCTTTTTGTACTGAGGGAACTTCATTTTCCTCTGCGGCAACAGGTGTATTTTTTTGAACAGGTGAAAGAATCTTTTTAAGCCAGAGTGTCATAGTTTTTGTTGTTTAGAATATTTTTTCTTTTTTGTTTAATGAAGCGATTAAGAATGAGAATACCATCAAGATGATCCACTTCGTGTTGAATAACGGTAGCAAGAAAACCAATAGCCCGCAATTTCTTGGGGAGTCCTTTTTCGTTGAGATACCGTACGGTGACTGTCTCTGATCGTACAATAGGAAAGTACTCACCTGGCAAACTGAGACATCCTTCTTCGGAGATAATTTTTTCCTGAGAAAGAGAAGTAATTTCTGGATTGATCAAGTAATAGACGATATGATCTACTTCGGCTACTGCTAAACGAAGGGAGACGCCGATCTGGGGTGCGGCCAATCCTACACCATTCTCTTTGTGCATCGTTTTGATCATTTTTGGCAACAACTCTTGAATCTCTTTGGCCAAGGGATCGCTCACGAGCTTTGTTTTCGTGAGGAGCATTGTTGTATTTTCTCCGGTAACAAGAGGAAGCATAGAGGGGGTAATTTATCGTAGGGTGACAGGATCGACGTCGATAGTGCAGTCTTTACTCTGTGAAATAAAAAAGTTCAGGATTGCTTCATTGAGGACTGTATGGGAAGGAAAGCGCAAGAGAAGTGTTACCTCGAACAACTGCTGTTTTTTGAGGAAACGTGCTTGAGAGGGGGAGTGGAGACGATAGTCTTTTGGGAGGAGCTCTTTTAAGGAGTGATAGAAAGCGTCGGCTTTCTTGGTGGTCGCTTTATCTGTTTTCCCTTGGCAGGTCATGGTAATGAGCTGTGAGAAAGGTGGATAAAAGAGTTCTTCTCGCTCTAAGAGCGTTTGCTTCATGAAGGCTTCGCTCCCAAGAGTTGTAGCTCTCTGAAAGAAAGCGCTTTCGGGACGAAACGTTTGAACGAAGACTTTACCCGAAGAAGGGGATTTCCCGGCTTTTGATACCTGGCGAACGGCTCGTGCAAGGTCTCGGAAAAGGCGCTCATCAGCCTGAAAATCAGGGAAAAGGAGCAAGCTATCTGCGTCAATCATAGCAACCAAAGCAAGTGAAGGCAAGGGAGGATCTTTGAGAATCATCTGGGTGCCAATGAGGATGTCTATTTTCCCTGCTAAGCCTTTTTGGTAGGTTGTTTCCAGTACCTTTCCAGTGCGAAGTGTCGTGCTGTCGAGACGAGCTACTCGTGCTCTGGGAAAGAGTTTTACGATCTCCTTTTCAATTTTCTCTGTTCCAAAACCAATATGACGAAAGGAGAGGCCATGACAGTTTGGACATGCTGGGAAGAGACTCGTTTTCCATCCACAGCCAGAACAGCGGAAAGGGCCTTCCTTGGTGCTGGTGAGCGGGTGATGACATTGCTCACAGCGAAAAACACTCTTACACTGGTCACACACAGAAAAGGCGTTGAGACCCTGGCGATTGATATAGAGGAGCACCTGCTCGTTGTTGCCTAGGGTTTCTCGAATAGCGATCGTGAGCGCCTCGGAGAGTGGAGAGAAATTTTTTCGGTAACGTTCAAGTTTGAGATTGATAATTGTGAGAGCGCTGTCGAGCGGAGGATGTGAAACGAGAGGAGAAAGGGGGAGAAGTTTCTTTTTTTGTATACGTAAGACACTTTCGGCACTTGGTGTACCGGAGGTCAGGATGAGTTTGGCGCCAAAGAGCGTACTCAATTTTTCGGCCACTCGTTTTGCGTGGTAGCGAGGGCTCATATCCCATTGTTTGTAACTCTCGTCTTGTTCCTCGGTCACAATGACTGTTTTGAGGTGAGAAAATGGCG
>JAYUDH010000127.1:0-2553 GCA_043739895.1 Candidatus Moraniibacteriota bacterium | reverse complement strand
ATAGGGTTGTCTACGGGATTGAAATATACCCATGCGCGTGGTGCCGGCGTGCGAGAACTTATTGCTCTGACCAAGACGGCTGTAGCAGAGGGTGGCGTCTATGCTACTTATGTTCGTGATGAAGAAGAAAATTTGGTGAAATCAGTTGAAGAGGCATTAACAGTTGCACGTGAAGCACAAGCGTCTATCCATATCTCTCATCTGAAAGCAGTGGGAGAAAAAAACTGGCACCTCATGGACGAAGTCTTTAATTTGATCGAGACAGCGGCGCTCAATGACATTTCTGTTACTTTTGATGTGTACCCGTATACTTCTACTGGTACTGTTCTCTACACGTTACTTCCGGAATGGGTGACGCAGAATGGGCGCAAGATGATGATTGAACAGTTGAAGGATCGACAGACGTATCTCTCGGTACTTCGTGATATGCATAAGGACACGACTGATTATTCACAGGTGATTATCTCCATGTCTACGCTATCAAAAATGTTGACACGAAGAAAGATTTCCGAGATTGCAGACTTACAGGGGAAAACTTCTCAGGAAGTAGTCCTTGATTTACTGTTGGCGAGCGATGGCCGAGCCATTATTTCGATGGAGGTTCTTTCGGAAAAAAATGTTATTAAGGCCATACAACATCCCTTCTCTATTATTAGTAGTAATGGCGCCGGGTACGATCTCGCTCATAGAGAGACGGGTGATCTTGTTCATCCTCGCAATTTTGGAACTTTTCCGAAGGTTTTTGCCGAGTATGTGAGACGACAGAAGGTGCTTTCTTGGGAGGAGGCCGTACACAAGATGACTGGCAAAGCAGCACTTAAATTTCAGCTTGACCGACGAGGGTTATTGGAGGAAGGGTATTTTGCTGATATCGTTATCTTTGATCCGGCAACTATTGAAGATACAGCAACAATGGAAAACCCTTATCAGTACCCCGTAGGCATTTCCTATGTCCTGGTCAATGGAAAGGTCGCTCTTGAGGGAAAAAATGAAAAAGTAGAGCGCGAGGGACGTGTTTTGCGCCAGAAAAAAGGCTTTTTTGAGTGGTAAGAGAGCGGTGGATAGGTCTTCGTGACAGATGGAGATGAATGTGAGAGGATGAACGGAGCTTTCTTTTTACGAATGTTTTTATGACACCAGAATCCCTTTTTAAAAATAAACGCATCACGGTTTTTGGCCTTGGTTTAAATATGGGGGGAGTGGGAACGGTCGCCTACCTTGCTTCACACGGTGCCCGAGAAATCATCGTGACCGACATAAAGAGTCCAGAGGAACTCGCTCCCTCGATGAAGAAGTTAGCTTTATATAAAAATATCACGTACGTCCTGGGTCAGCATCGCCCGGAGGATTTTACTCGGGTGGATATGGTAATAAAAAATCCTGGCATCCCCTGGACCAATGAGTATATACAATTAGCGAAATCTCATCATATCCCGGTAGAGATGGACTCGAGCCTCTTCTTTGCCCTCTGTAAGGTACCTATTATCGGTGTCACTGGAAGTAAGGGAAAGACAACAACAGCGACGCTGATCGCTCATATATTAGAACATGCTGGAAAAGAAGTGGTACGTGTTGGCATTAGTCGGGTCGGTGTTTTAGGTGTTCTCGATACCATTACTGAAGAGAGCGTTGTAGTATTTGAACTTTCTTCCTGGCGACTTTCTGCTCTAACGCAAGTGAAAAAAAGTCCTCATATTGCAGTGGTGACCAATATCTATCCTGATCATTTGGATTATTATAAGACGATGGCAGCCTATGTTGCTGACAAGAAAAACATTTTTCTTTTTCAAAAAAAGAGTGATGTGGTTATTGCCTCGTTTGACAACGAGCTGGTACGAGAAATGGTTCAGGATGCACCAGGCACTCTTCTTTGTACTTCAGTCGAGCAGGGCATAGAAGGTGACGGCGGATGGCTTGCTCACGAGACACTCCTCATTTCTGAAAACGGGAAAGAGCAGGTACTCCTTCCCCTGGAAGAGATGCCACTTGTTGGTAAGCATAATAGTTCTAATATCCTCTTGGCAGCTCTCGCTACTTTAGCCTATGGTCTTTCGATGAAGGAGGTTCGCTTGGGCATTAAGAGTTTTCCTGGAGTTCCTCATCGTTTGGAGAAAATAGCCGAAAAAAATGGTGTCACCTATTATAATGATACGACCGCCACTATTCCCGATGCAGCGGTGGCCGCACTCCGCTCCTTTTCACAACCAGTTATTCTCATTGCTGGTGGGAGCGATAAAGAGCTTGATGGCACACTGTTGGCAGAAGAGATTCCTCGTCATACGAAAGGGCTGGTGCTCTTGCCTGGTGCGGGAACCGAAAAGCTCATCTGGGCTCTCAAAGTTCTTTCTCAAAAGAGCGGGGGTGAACAGTCTTTTCAGATGGCAACATCGATGATTGAAGCGGTAACCTTGGCTACCCAGGTAGCAAGAAAAGGGGATGTTGTTTTACTTTCTCCAGGGGCGGCCAGTTTCGGTTTGTTTCAGAATGAATTTGATCGTGGCGATCAGTTCCGGAGGGCGGTAGTGGCGCTTTGAGGGCGCGTTTTTATGGAAG
>JAYUDH010000126.1:0-2573 GCA_043739895.1 Candidatus Moraniibacteriota bacterium | reverse complement strand
CTCTGTCTTGCATTTTCCTGAAGCGTAGCAAGCGAACTGTCTTCCAGGAGACGAATTTTCAGGGCGAGATCATGGGCATTCCCCGCCTCAAAAAGAAAACCATTGTATCCATCCTGGACGCGTTCTGGTAACGAGCCCGATCGAGCAGCGATGACCGGCGTTCCTGAAGCCAGTGTTTCTAACAAGGCGTAAGGTGTATTTTCGTACCACTCTGAGGGTACTACCACTGCCCGAGCCTCTCTCAACAGTATCTGCAAATCCTCTCCGTACACCGGACCAAGGAAACGTACTTTATCTTCTAACTGTAATTCTTTGGTAAGATGTTTCAGAAAATCTTCTTCTGGCCCAAAACCGACAATTGATAGCGTCTCGCCATGAGATAATTCGCTAAAAGCGCGGATCAATGTTGCCACACCCTTCTCACTCGCCAGACGGCCGAAGTAGAGAAATTTCTTGCCCGTTTTTTCCGGCAACGGAAGTGACGTGTCAGGAAGCGGTACAAGCGATTGCGGGAGGAACATAATAGGATGTGGAAAACCAAGACGCTTGAAAGTATCGATCAAAAACTGACTGAGACCGATGTAAACATCCACCTTTTCGTAGGTACCGAGAAATGAGTGAAGCCACTGCTCAACAACACAGATCAGGCTTTTAGCATACGAATCTTTGACACAACGGTCCCGAAGACAGCGAAAACCCGAGGCATGCTCCCAAACCTTTCCCCGTACGAACAGGCTGTAGTTCGGTGAAACAAGCTTGTAATCACAGAGTGTCATGACGATCGGGATGCGCTTTTTCTTGAGAGCCCAAATAATCGATGGTGAAAGCTGATGATACGTCACAAAGAGATGAGCAACATCGGGCTGAAATTCATCGATCAACGCCTCAAGTTTCCGCTTGGCGCTGATATTAAAAATAATATTTCCTGCCATTTTTATTTTCTCAAAGAGAGACACATCTTGTGATCCCTCATATTCTACCTGCTCCACAAAATACTTGCTCCAAGGAGTCGGCTCATTCTTGGGATGAGCCATCGAAAAAAAGGCCACTTCGTGTCCAGCGTCACGAAGCAGTTTGGCGGTATCAAAGTACAATCGCTGTGGCCCAGCGTACTGCCGATGGTATTTGTCGACGAGGAGAACTCGCATTGACTTTTTGGCTTAATAGTGGCATTATATAATAAAATACTTCAGAACGCAATATGATCTCCCTCATTGAAAAAATCGCCTACGCACTTTCAGCAAAAAGTCGTAAAAAAAAGTTCTCCCAATTCCTTTCTCTTGTTGCTCCAAAGGAAAATGAAACAATCGTTGATGTTGGCGTCAATACCGAAGAATACTCAGCTACCGACAATTACCTAGAAAAGTTCTACCCTCACCCAGAAAATATTACCGCTGTCGGAATCGGTGATTTTACAGACTTCACAAAGCGTTATCCACTCGTTACCTCTCTCACTGGTGATGGTCGCGCCCTCTCCTTTTCTGATAATGCTTTTGACATTGCCTACTCCAATGCCGTCATCGAACATGTCGGTGCCAATGATGATCAGCGACGCTTTCTCTCAGAACTCTTCCGTATCAGTACCCGTGGTTACCTCACCACTCCCAATCGCCACTTCCCTATTGAAATCCACACTCGTATCCCTCTCCTTCACCTCCTCCTTTCCAAGAAAAACTTTGATCGTGTCGCTACGACGATAGGCAAAGAGTGGGCCACCGGAGACTACATGACCCTCCTCTCAGAGCGGGGTCTCCGAAGACTCCTTGATGAAGCCGGCATCACACACTACACCCTCATCAAAAACCGACTCCTCTGTATCCCTATGACCTTCACCGTTATCTGGCATAAAGATTTTTCACTATGAGCACATCTTTCAATAACGTTTTCCGCGAACCGCTTTTGTGGGCCTTCTTGCTCACGCTCACGGCCTTTGGGGTAACAGCATCACTCGTCCTTCAGTTTTCTCTCTTTCTTCCTCTTTTTTTGATTGCGACTATTCTCGCTATCATCCTTCTTTTCCGCGCACCCGTCATCCTCCTCTTCGCCCTCATCGTCGTACGCATGTCGCTCGACTATTCATCACAGTTTTTTAGCGTCACTTTTTACAATATTTCCCTTTCCCTCTCGCAGCTTCTCGGTCTCGGCATTGCTTTCCTTGGAACAATGGTCTTTATCCTCAAGAGAAAGAATCTCATCGCCTTTCCCTTAAATGGCACTTTCTTTATCGTCTTTCTCTGGGGTGGCATGACCCTCCTCTACTCTCTCTACCCTAAAACTTCCCTCCAGGAACTGCTCCGTATCTTTGACCTCTTTGCCCTCGGATTCCTTGCCTACGCTACCATAAAAACGACTAAAGATTTCAAACACCTCCTCCAGGCTTTTTTTATTTCGAGTATTCTCCCGGTGCTCTTTGGTCTCTACCAGTTCATTTTTCATATCGGACTCCAAGACGAAAACGTTTCCATTCTCCGTATTTTTGGTACCTTCAGTCACCCCAATGTGTACAGCGTCTACCTCTTTACTCTAGTCGTTTTTGGATGCCTCTACTTCATCCTCTTTGCCGAGTACAGCTG
>JAYUDH010000125.1:0-2590 GCA_043739895.1 Candidatus Moraniibacteriota bacterium | reverse complement strand
AACGAAGAGCCTTGTTTAAGATCCAGAAGGCCGACATACCAGCCATGAGAAACACAGGCATCTGGGTACCAATAGAACGAAGGGCGTGCGGGAGGCTTTCATCGGTTAAAAATTCCGGCAGAAGCATGACAAAAAATGATCCGAGGAGAAAAGTGTTGGTGACGAGGCGAAGATCACGATCACCAGCGCGGATGCGGCGACCGATAAGGGTGACTGTTTGCCAGATAAGAAAGAGAAATGAAGCCAAGAAAAAGGTTCCAACGACTGGATCGAGAATAGGGTAGGGAGGGTAATTGTGGCGCCAATTCTGGTCACCCCAAAAGTTGTATTTGAGAAGGGAAAGAGAGAATGTTTTGAGGAGAGTGCCAGGGAGATTACCGTGGTTGATTTCGGGAGTAAAAACAGAAATATGTGAAGAACGGGAAGCAAAATCTTCGGGGTGGGAAATAAAAAAGTGGTAGAGCATGGGGGCGGCGGCAATGAAGGCGCCAAGAATAAACATGAGGCCATGTTTCCAGAAACGTTTGAGAAACGCTTCGTAAGAGAGGATGAGGGCCGGGAGAAGGACAATGAGGATGAGAGGGGCTACCCGGAAGGCAATATAGGTATGAAGACCGAGTCCAAAAATGAGTCCAGAAAAAAGAAAGTCGCGTAGCTTATGAGAGCGGAGGCCTCGAAAGAAAAAATAAAAGGAAAAAGTGAGGATGAACGTAGTCATGATCGCACGGAAGCCGATGCGCGAAAAATTGATCGCCCAGTAGGAAGTGGCGAGCATAAAGGCAGCGAGGAGTCCCGCTCCTTTTCTTTGAAAGAGCTCTTTTCCTAAGAGATAGATACCAAGGACCGAAAGGGTACCAAAGAGAATAGAGGCAAATTTGAGTCCTGTGATGGTATTCCCGATGAGAAAAACAAAGAGAGCCTGAATATTGATGAAGAGCCCCTCGCGGCCATAGTTAGCAGGGTAAAAAAGTTGGAAGGTGTGTGTTTCAATGGCATGGATGGCATCAACGCCATTGGCGGCTTCGTCAGGGTAGAGTCCGACAGGGATATTTTCTATTTGATAGAAGCGAATGAAGAAAGCAAAAAGGATGAGGGAGACGAGAATCCCTCCAATCAGTGAAAACTTTTTTTTATGTTCTGTCATACATGTTTGTAGTACAAAAATTTTGCACTGATTTGTTTTTAATTTTTGACTTCTATGGTAAAATTATAGCAAAGTTCAAGATAAAATGAAATTTTTTATGGGTGCTCACGAGGGTCCTGATGTTTCAGGTAGTGCTCCATTTATACATACAGCTGAAGTAACTCATGCCGCACCGTCTTCTGAGACGAACGGGGAGATGTCAGCGGGTCAAGATGAGAAGGTCGCTGTTCGCGGCGTCTGGATGAACGGGGACAAGAAGGCATTTGTTGAAACGCCCACCATGCTGGTACTTTCGGGGAGTAGTCCACGGACAGAACGGCTCTTCGGGAGCGAAGAGGAAGTACAGGCATTTCTCACGCAGGAGGGGTATACTTTTTCTCATATTCGAGGAGCAGGGGTTTCTGGTTTTAGTAAGGAAGCTACTCGTTCGCAGGAAGAAGGGACGCAGGTTTTTGTTTCAGAAGAAACACTTTCTCGAGCTGAGGTGGCAACCATAGAAAAAGAGGCTGAAGAGATTGATCGTGAAATGGCGGAGTTACGGAGCACAATCGAAACGGATCTTTTGGAACTGAATGAAGTACTGATAGCGGCGACCAATATTACAGTAAAAGAAGACACTGCATCACAAGAAATTATAAAGGCACTTGATACCATTCAGAGCGAGGCAACTGAGTTGAGGGAATTCGTTCAGATGATTGCGGTACTTGATGATGATGCGGATCCGATCTTTGATCAAGCTTTTATACAGAATAAACGTCAGAATCACCAAGCGCTTCGCGGGTATTGTGAAAAAATAGCAGCGCTCAAAGAGCGGGCACTCCGGACTGTCGAATCTCTTGAGCTATTGGCTGCACCTGGGAACGTTGTTCATGAAAGAGCTCCACGGGAAGAGAGAGTTCATGGGAAGAAAAAAAAACGAAACGAAGGAGTCGTTGACCCGATGGCGACGGGTATGAAAATTTTCGTGACTGATGGCGATGTTCCTCTTCCTCTGTTGGATACTGTCCCAGAGCAACCGCCAGTTCCTTTGACTCCTGAAGCACCGAAGGATGAGGGCGCTAATTTCTCATGGAAAAAAGAGGTAGCTGTCCTTTTGGAACGGCCAGAAGGGTCAGGGGTACGCCGTGTGGTGCGTATGATTTTTCAAAAAGAATGGCAATTTTTTAATCAAAATATTCATCGGACAGGAGCGACTGTTTCTCATGCAAGAAAACTGGTGGTGTGGAAGGCTACGGTTGTACCGAGGATTGAAAAACAGGTGATAGATTATCTCGTTACCCTGAAGGATATTGACCGGGAGCGAGGAGGGAGAATAGTACTCGCGCTTCGAGAAGAGTTAAGAGAAGAAGATGAGACCAAACATTCAAAATAAATATATGCCAGAGCGACCTGAACAACTAAAACCACCCGTGCTCAGTGACGCCGATTTAAACGCGATTGCAGAAG
>JAYUDH010000124.1:0-6950 GCA_043739895.1 Candidatus Moraniibacteriota bacterium | reverse complement strand
CTCACTGACAAAGATTGGCGAGCGGCTGTATACACCAGGAAAACATTGGGGCGGAGGGGGGCGAGGCTATTCCTTTTCCTGCTCGGCCGACCTGGACTGATAGTTTGAAATAGATGTTTCAGTTCACTTGTTATCACGGTGCCATGGCACGAAATAAGTTGCTCCTCGGGGCGATTCTGCTCAGTGTTCTATTTGTGTGTGGCGGATGGTTACTCTGGCAGAAAATATCTACGCCGTTTTTAGACGTCCCTTCTCAATTAAAAAGCGAGACATCAGCTTTTCTAACGACAGCCTATCGGAACCAAGCAGTGTATGATCGGGCTTTTTCTTCTGCTCTACGAGAGCAAAAAGAAGTATCAGCTCAAGCGCTCATTACTGCTCATCATTTTCTTGCTGCCCCGCTTATTGCTCGTTCCTATGCAGCAGTAGCCAATAAAGAGGTGCGACGAATTCTTTTGGTGAGCCCTGATCATTTTCAAACACCCTTTGCACCGGGACAGTTGGCCTATACCTCAGACACCCCTTGGGACGCTCTTTTCGGTATTCTTTCGGCTGATCAGGTCTTTATCAAAGGGATAACAGCTCATAAAGAAGTTATCAATAAGAAGCAGCCTTTTTTGGGGGAGCATGGGATTTATACGGAAGTCCCTTTTCTGAAACATTTTTTTCCTGAAGCACAGATTGTCCCCCTTATTTTGAAAAATACTTCTAATGACGAAGACTTCGTTGCTTTAGGGGCGGCTCTCGAGCAAGCAGCTCTTGGTACAGAGACACTTGTGGTCGTGAGTAGCGATTTCTCTCATCACACAACGCATGTCGGAGCACAAGAACAAGACATGGCGAGTATAGGTGTTCTTGAACACCTTCGTCAGGGACAATTTGATAAACTCCATAATGACTGTCGTTCTTGTATTGCTTTCTTGTCGGGGTATCTGAGCTCAAAAGATGATCAATCAGTCTTCCATCTTTTGGAAAACAAAGATGCAACGGATTTTGGTGGAAAAAATAGTGATGTGACTAGTTATGTGACAGGCTATTTTTCTCCCACTCTTTCGGTAGCGCCTTCCGTGGAAACTGTATCTCCCACTCGGGAGAGTGTACAGATTCTTTTTGGTGGTGATCTCATGTTTGATCGCTCTATTCGTATAGCGATGCGTAAACGGGGCAATGATTTCCCTCTGGCACCACTCCGAGAGATTCTGACTGGGGCGGATAGGGTAGTTGCTAATCTTGAGGGTCCGATTACGGATAATGTTTCACTGAGTGAAACGAGTGCTATGGGTGCTCATGATAATTACTTTTTTACTTTTGATCCATCGGTTGCTTCACTCCTCAAAGAGTTCCATATTGGACCGGTAAACATTGGGAATAATCACATCTTGAATTTTAAAGAAGAAGGGGTTCTTCAGACGAAACAGCACTTGTCCGAAGCGGGTGTTGACTCTTTCGGTTCACCACTCTCAGGAGACCAGCGTCTTTTACTTCAGGAAATAAAGGGAGTAACAATCGCTCTGGTAAACTATAATCAGTTTGTGTGGCAGGGGAAGGAAAAAGCATTCGCCGATATTGCCTCCGCCAAACAGTCAGCCGATGTCGTTATTCTCTATACTCATTGGGGGACGGAATATGTGCCAGCCACGGAGGCGGTAAAAATTTTGGCACATCAATTCATCGATGGGGGCGCTGATCTCATTATTGGTTCTCATCCTCATGTGGTGCAGGAAAGAGAAATCTATCAGGGTAAGACGATTTATTACTCATTGGGCAATATGGTCTTTGATCAGTATTTTAGTAAAGAGACAGAACACGGGCTGTTGGTACGAGCAACGCTTGATACTCAAACGAAGCACTTCTCATTTGAGGAGATCCCTCTTATTTTGAAGAGTAATGGTCAAACGAGCATAGCTTTAGAGAAAGAGCCGTGAGCGAAGATTGATTTTTCTTGGCCAATAGCGTACCATAGACCAATGTCTATGTCGGAAACATTCTTCATCAAAACCTTTGGTTGTCAGCAAAACGTAGCCGATTCCGAGCGGATCGAGCGTTTTTACCGTTCTCGAGGGCTCTCACCAGCAAAGGCGCTTGAGGAGGCAGATGTTCTTATTTTGAATACCTGTGTCATCCGTGATAAAGCCGAGGAAAAGGTCTATGGTATGGTACGGAGCCTGACTGAACGTTTGGGTGACAAAATCCCGCGCGTTGTTATCACTGGATGCCTCATTGGGGCAGCGGCGCGTGAGCCCTCGGGCAAGATGATGAAGCGTCTGACCAAACGTCTTCCGGAAGCCGAATTCTTGCCCCTCGAGGAGGTAGGATTTGAACATGTTCCGGTACGGGCCAAAGGAAAATCTGCTTCCATTGTTATTTCTAATGGCTGTAATAATTACTGTGCTTTTTGTATCGTGCCATTTTCACGAGGCAAAGAACGTTCCCGCCCTTTTCAGGATATTATTGATGAGGTGAAGCAGGCAATAGCTGATGGCTACGAAGAGGTGGTACTCTTGGGACAGAACGTCAATTCTTACGGAGCTGATTTTTTGCAAGAGAAAATCAAAGAAGGGGAATGGTACGAATTGCCCGACGGAAAAAAAGTGCAGCCGGTCATGGTCAAGCACCTCAATCGTCACCGTATCCCGACACTTTTCCCACATCTTTTGGAAGCAGTGGCGTCCTTTCCTCAATTAAAAAAAGTGTCATTCATCTCTTCGAATCCCTGGGATTTTTCTCAAGAACTTATTGCTGTTATGAGGCAGTATGATACTATCGATCGCACGCTTCACCTCCCGGTGCAGTCGGGGAGTAATGAGATACTAAAAAAAATGAATCGCTGGTATACACGTGAAGAGTATCTCGATCTCATTAAGCGTATTCGTACTGCTATCCCAGATATTATTCTGACGACTGATATAATTGTAGGTTTCCCGGGAGAAACGCGAGAGCAATTTCTCGAAAGTGTTGACTTGGTGCAGCGAGTTGATTTTTCCAAAACATTTATCGCCTGGTATTCACCGCGTCCGGGGACAGCGGCCACCAAGGGGATGGTTGATAATATTCTGATCGAAGAAAAGCAGCGTCGTTTTCATGAGCTCGACGCTATCGCTTTCAAAGGGAAAAAGGTATCACGAAAAAAATGAGAGCCACGTACGTTATTGACAGGGGGTGTTTCAGGATATAATGGGGCGGTAGTTCTGGGGTGGTCTCTCTATCAGAGAGGATGACATGACAGCGCTCATTTTATTGTTTTTGTTGGTGATCCTTGTCGCTTGGGCCTGTTCGGACCAGCAGGTACGCATGCTTTTTCAGCGTCATCTGAAAGATGTGGCGCGTTCCAGCTATCCTGTGCGGCGATGGTTTTGACAATCAGCTACTACCTTTTTTGGTCATCGTTCTTCTCATAGAATGCTGACCTTTTCTTTTTTTCGACCAAAGTTGCCATTTTTTTACAGTCTTTGATAGGGGGTTGATACAGAAGCCACTTTATTGTAGAGTAGCGATACATCGCTCATATAATCATAGTTGTAGTGGTGAGTTCTTTGGCCCACTTGAGGAGTCAAACATGAGTTACGATGATCGTGATTGCCCCTCAAATCAGGGCAGTGTTCTTGAGGTGATCAGCCTTTGTGGCCTGGTGCTATTGCCTCTTCTATACTTCGCCTTGAAGTGGGTTGGTGTGAGGCGTTCTCTCGTACTTACAGTGCTTGCATTGCAGATGCACTGGCGAGATATCTTCGCTCATAACCCAGGGACGGTTGACCTCCTGCTTCTGGTAGCGCTCGTTGGCGTTGCCCTGAGTTGGCTCCATCGATACAGAACCTCTCATCGAGGGGTAACCGAATGAGTACTGTTTTTTTACTGGCCGCTCATCTGACGAATTTCTTACGAACTTCGAAGATGTGCGGCTTTTTTATTTTCCTATCGAGGTGTCTGCCAAAAGAGAAGAGGGTGGTGCGGAAAGTGACGAAAAATCCCTCTGCATAGACCATATACGTGTCATCCTGCCGTTTATTATGGTGGGTTGACAAACTGTCATTTTAGGTGTATAATAGTAAGTAATCACTTCGGTGATTGCGCTGGTCGGTTCCTCAACTATATTTAGTGGAGAAGAGACATGCAAGTAAGCATCGAAGTCGCTACGCCGCGGAATGACACTGATTTGATGTACTGGGTCATGTGGATTCCCAACTACATTTACGCCATCATCGACCTCGTCCGGGGCAAGCCCTGGGAGGAGTGAGGGCTCGCAGATTCTGCGGCCCCTCAGCAGACGCCGCTCATACCTTTTGGTGTGGCGGCGTTTCTCTTTGTCTCGCTTTCTTTGAGGGTGGTATACTGTTAAAAAGTGAGTTTTTGTATACTATGAAATCATCAGCTATGAAAATTATTTCCTGGAACGTTAATGGTATTCGCGCCGTGCATAAGAAGGGGCTTTTTTTGCCCTTTATTGCCGAACACCAGCCAGACATATTATGTCTCCAAGAAACCAAGGCTATGGAGGGGCAGGCCGAGATTGATCTCCCAGAGTATGAGGAATACTGGAACTCGGCGGAGCGTAAGGGATATTCTGGCACCGCTCTTTTTACCAAGACAAAACCGTTGGCTATTTTTAAGGGTTTTCCGGAACACATTATAAAACGGTTCAATCTTGTTGCTGATAGCTATGGTGATCCTTGTTCAGAGGGGCGGGTTATTGCCGCTGAGTTTGAAGATTTTTTTGTGGTCACGGTCTATACACCAAATGCCAAAGAGGATTTGAGTCGCGTGATGCTTCGTCGGAAGCAGTGGGACCCTGCCTTTCTGGCGTATTGCCAGGAATTAGAAGAGAAGAAGCCAGTCATTTTTTGTGGCGATCTCAATGTTGCCCATACCGAGGATGACCTCGCCAACCCCAAGGGGAATGTCGGGAAGCATGGCTTCACCGATGAAGAGCGTGCTGGTTTCGAGAATTTTGTTGACGCGGGATTTGTGGATACCTTTCGCTTGTTTCATCAGGGCAAGGGTTTTTATTCTTGGTGGTCACATTTCGCGAAGTCGCGCGAGCGTAACGTCGGCTGGCGCATCGATTATTTCTTGGTCAGCGCTATTTTGAAAGGGCGTGTCCGGGAAGCTTTTATTCTGCCAGAGGTGATGGGCTCTGATCATTGTCCTGTTGGTATTGTTATCGATTAATGGTCTATGGCAAAGAAAATAGGTACACACATTATCCCCCTTGCGGAACGTTTACGGCCAAAGCGGCTAGAAGAGTTTTTGGGTCAGGAAAAAATATTTGGTGCAGGATCGTTTCTTCGGGAAGCGATTGCCACTGATCAGATTCCCTCGCTTATTTTTTGGGGGCCGCCCGGGAGTGGTAAAACGACTCTCGCTCTTCTCATTGCGAAAGAGGCGCAAGCAGTGTTCCATCAACTGTCAGCTGTTGGCAGTGGTGTAAAGGAATTACGGGCTGTTTTTGAGGAAGCGGAAAAAAATAAAAAAGAAGGGAAGCGGACAATTCTCTTTGTGGATGAGATTCATCGTTGGAATAAATCACAACAAGATAGCCTCCTCCCACATGTGGAACGTGGGAATATCATTTTCATTGGAGCGACCACAGAAAACCCAAGTTTCGAAGTGAATGGCGCGCTCCTCTCGCGCACCCGGGTACTCGTACTGGAAAAGCATAACGAACAAACACTGATCGTTCTCATGAAGCGAGCACTGAATGAGGATAAAGTATATTTTGGAAAAAAGATCGATGCCGATGAGGCTGCCCTTTCTTTTATCGCTGCCGTATCAGGGGGTGACGCGCGTATGGCGCTTGGGACGCTTGAGGCCGCTGCCCTCTACAAAGAACATATTGATACGTCGGTAATCGAGCAGATTGTTAAACGTTCTCATCTTCTCTACGACAAAGGTGGCGAGGAACATTATAATATCATCTCGGCACTCCATAAATCGCTGCGTGGGAGCGATGCTGATGCAGCACTCTACTACCTCGCACGTATGCTCGAGGCGGGCGAGGATCCGCTCTATGTAGGGCGTCGCTTGGTACGGTTTGCCTCCGAAGATATCGGGGTAGCCAATTCCTTTGCGCTCCCGCAGGCGGTTGCTGCTTTTCAGGCGTGTCAGATGCTTGGTATGCCTGAGTGCGAAGTGCACTTGGCGCAAGCAGTAGTGTATCTGGCGCTCTCAAAAAAATCCAATGCCCTGTATGTTGCCTATGGCAAGGCTAAGGATGATGTACAGAAATTTCCTAATGAACCGGTACCGCTTCATATTCGCAATGCGCCAACAAAATTGATGCAGGAGCTCGAGTATGGTAAGGGGTATAAATATACTCCGGATTTTAAAAGTGTCGAAGAGGCAAAACAGGAATATTTTCCAGAAAGACTAAAGGGGAGAAAATATCTTTCGTGGTAGGTTTACGGGCCCTGTATAATACATCTCTCTGAGGGAGTGCTTGTTACTATCTTTCTTTTTTCTTTCTCCGGTTTTTGACGGTCACATGACTCATGAGTGAGTCGGTAACAGTCGAGCGTGACCGATGGTCTCGACAGGACAGCTCCCCGTTCGACAGAACGAGTGAGTCATGTTCGGTGAAAACGATCGGGGAAGAAAAAGGAAAGATGATAACAGATCATAAACACAGAGTTCAAAAACTATTTTAGAAAAGAAAAAGCTTCACCGGAGAGGGTGAAGCGTGGCGGGTCTGGCGTTGCCAGTTAGCCGATACGGCGTGTACGCGGTTGTTGCTTGCGTATGGCCGGGAGGGCCAGCGTCATGGCCAGGACGGCGAGCGGTAGCGATCCGGGTGAGGAAACAGTCCCACCTTGACCCTGGTAGGTCACGCCGTCGACCAGTGCGACACCAGTGCCAAAGCCATCGCTTCCATTGATGACGTAGAGGCGGCTAGGCACCGGTAGGTCACCGGGTGCGAGCGGCAGGAGTTCCGGGATGAGGAAGGACAGGAGTGCCCA
>JAYUDH010000123.1:0-6954 GCA_043739895.1 Candidatus Moraniibacteriota bacterium | reverse complement strand
GGGCTACCAGAAGCTTCTGGCCTGGCGAAACAGCCACCGCGCATAGGCAATGCCACCCACTAAGACGTCCGTACTATACCGTACCGCGACGTCTTTTTTTTATTTATATTTTTTGACAAAGAAAAAAGGAGGGACACGCTGGTCTACTCCTTAGCACCGTCTCGTTTATTACCGAACAAGTGCTGGTCCGCCACGACTTGAATCGAGGCGAGTAACATCGGATGGATACCCGTTACTTTTCACCCAAGGTCTCTGTCACAACCCTATTCATGAGACGGAAGACAGCGAAGTAAGCATCCTTCGTATCCGCCTCATAGAAACAGAGCTCTTCCAGACTAATACGTGTGAGCACGGGAGGAGGCATACGACGCAAGGGCAATTTCTTGAACGTAATGAGCTTATATGGCCCGTGAGCATTCACCCCATACTGCACTTGCGAATCCCTCTCCTCTTTCTTACTGACAACCTCTATGCCCTTAGCCAAACCAAGGACGAGCGATGCCTCACGCCCTCCTTCTCCGGAAAAAAACTCTCGGAGGCGGGCTGCAAAAAAACGCTGCCGTGTGATAAAGCGAGGATCAAGTAAAAGGCCCGGAGGCGCAGTAACCAGAGGGAGCACCTCCATTTGATCGAGTTTTTCGGAGCGAGCCCTCAAGAACACATAGACCTTCGCTACCCTCATTTGCATATAGCTCTCTACGCTATGATTCATGATGCACCTCCTTTCTTTGTTAAGCTACAATGTTTCACTATACGATGACACTTCACCATCGTCAATCATCAAAAGGCATTGATCTTTTTATATTTTTCCTGTACTATGAAAGCCCGAAGACGTCATCGGGATAGTTCTTTTCTCTTGATGAAGAAATGTTACCATTCGAGAATTTGTCCCCTGGACAGTACGAGCGAAGTATATCTGAGAACCTATTCCCGAATAATAACCTTCTTTCTAAGAGCTGCTCTCACCCTTGATATTTGAGGAAGTATTCCTTTCCAAGTTCACAACAGAACGCTGTTGCGGGTCACGAGCAACTCTTCATCAGAAAACAAAAAACCGCCCTCAGTAATGAGTGGCGGTTTTTTGTTGTACCGAGACGAATCTCGGTGACCACTGACTACGCGCGAGATACGTTCGTAGCAGCAGGACCCTTAGGACCATCGGTGATTTCAAAGCTGACCTGATCGCCAACCTTCAATTCATCAAAAGTAACTCCTACAAGTTCCTTGGAGTGAAAGAACAGATCCTTACTTTCGCCTTCGCGAGTAATGAATCCGAACCCTCGATCCGTCAAGGTTTTGATAGTTCCGTTCATATGATTTTTTGTGGTGAATTATATCGAGAAACTCGACTCTGTTTCCGCATCCTTTAGCACAGTTCCACTATAGCATAGGAGTGAAAATAAATCAAGCCCCCACCCTCCCCGAGCCTTAAAGGCCATGCTATACTGGCTGTGAAAGCCTTCAGAAAGGAGATGCGAAAAATTGAAACCCACCTGTTTTTTCAGGGAAAAATGTAATTTTTTCCGTTAACTCATTTTTTGGGATTCAGCCGCTCTCTCATATTGACCCCGTTAGATACTTTGATACTTCAGTACCAGGGTGTCTGACGGGGACGGGCTTTTTTGTTTATAGCTCTTAAACTCCTCACCACGAGATATCTAACGGGGTTGAGGGCTTTTTCTTTATCAAAAAATACCTACTCCCCTTCTTTCCCCTCATTTTCCATCCACGCCTCCGCCTCTTCCTTTCCGCCGACATTCACCACATGGGAAAATCCCTGCGCTAGGAGTAATTCTTTGGCCCGCTCTGCGCGTCCGCCAGAATGACAGTAGAGAAAAATTGAAGCATCTTTCGGGATATGAGCAATCACCTCGAAATTCCCATAAAGAAGAGCAAGGAGTGGTACATGGAGCGCTCCTGCCACATGACCTTCCTGATATTCTTTGTCGTCTCGCACGTCAAAAAGATACTTCATAAAGAATAGCTACAGAACCTCACGCACATAATCAACTGCCTTTTGTGGTGTGGTGAGTGATTTAATAAGATAGAACCGTGTTTCAAACTTACCCACCTCATGATACGAGTCTTCGTTATCAATATTTGTCAGAACAATGACCGGGATCTTTCGTAGCTCTTCATCCTTATTGAGCTCTTCCAGTACCTCGGTGCCATTCTTAATCGGCATCTGAAGATCCAAGAGGATAATGTCTGGTCGTTTCTCTCGAACAATCTTCATTCCTTCCTCCCCATCGGCTGCCAACAGCACATCAAAACCCTCCTGATTAAACTTCACCAAATAAATCTCACGTATATTAGCATCATCGTCGATAATGCATACCTTTTTC
Source organism: Candidatus Moraniibacteriota bacterium (assembly GCA_043739895.1). Classification (GTDB taxonomy): domain Bacteria; phylum Patescibacteriota; class Minisyncoccia; order Moranbacterales; family UBA1568; genus UBA1568. Next base: position 4,609 of record JAYUDH010000123.1, on the reverse strand, counting down.
TTGTGCCACACATCATCACTCTCCATAAAGTTATGGTAAAAAAAATTATTAGAGAAGGAAATCGCGATCTTTCTCTAGGCGAGCACGCCAGGCAATCATATTAATAAATCCGTAGAGGAGGAGTGTAATAGTGAGGAGCCCGAGATGTCGCTCATGATTGAGAGCGGCCTGGTCAACAAGAATAAACGTCATCACGAAGGCTAAAAGAGGAAGAACAACATCCACCCACCCATTCCCCGGTGCCTCACTCAACCGGACGAATTTCTCCAGCAACTCCCAAAGGAGTGCCAAAATGAGGGTTGCTAAAAAAATAAGGGGGGCGTTCCAAGAAAAAGAAATAGAAAACAATGCGGTAACGATCCCAAACATAAAATGCGGTACCGACCACCAATCAAAGAGTTTCTTTGCATCAAATAAAGGATGCTTCTTACGTTTTTTCATACGCACTGTCCTCTACTTTAGAATATCCACCATCTCAAAGACTTTATTTTTTCCCGTAATACCAGACCGGAGGACAAGGAGTGAGGGCGCTATCAAGAGATGTTTTGCCAGTATTTTTTTTATTGCATCATTTGCTTTGCCATCAATCGGCGCCGCTTTCACCGAAACAATAAAGTGTGTTGTATCTTCCTCCTCTACCCTTTCTTCTTTAGCGTGTGTTTTTGCCTTCACAAAGAATATCATGACGTACCGTACAAAAAGAATTTACTGAGGACTGTCTGTAGCAACCGTCTCATCCATAGAGGAGACTCCCCAAATGTGACCGTCAAGATCCTCAAAACTCCGCTCATACATAAGGTCATGATCCTGAGCCTCGCGAATCTCGAGTGCACCAGCCTCGAGCGCACGTTCCATCAAATCATCTACAGCTTCAGGACTCTCAACAGAGAGCGACGTAAACACCTCCGTTACCTTTGTGGCGTCGGCTATTTCTTTCTTTGTAAACGTCTGGAAAAAACTCTCTACCAAAAGCATGACGAAAATATTGTCCCCCACCATCATGCAGGCAGCGTTTTCATCAGTAAACTTTTCATTAAAAGAAAAGCCAAGCCTGGAAAAAAATTCCATACTGGCCGGTAAATCACTGACCGGCAAATGAACAAATATTTTGTTTATCATAGGAATATCATTATATTTCTCTTCTTAGACTAGCACCTTTCTCTTTGTTCGAGAATGACCCCGTCCTACACACTGTCTATTCTAGTACCAAAAGAGGGAGATGACGTAGAGCGAGGCAGCATTCTCCAGCATCAACATTGGAATACCTATAAGAAAATACCACTTCCGTGTCTTATGTCGAACAGCAAACATCCCCAAGAAAACACCGACACTCCCAAAGACAGTAGCAAGAAAGAAGAGGAGTCCCTCAGAAATACGTTCAGCTCCACTCTTTCGTGATTGTGCCTTATCCCACAACATACAGAGGAATGCGATCACATTCACAGTAACAGCAACAAAAATAACCGGCGAAATCTCCATGACTATTGCCCTATAACAGGCGGCACCGGGGTCTGTATCATAGTACCTGGTACGAGGAGTTGTGCGGTTGCAGTATCACAGCTCCGGCTGGAACCATGCGCCTGCCAGATGGTATTGTCACCATACCCGTTGATGGTACTTTCTCCACTTTCGGCAACTCCAGGCGAGGACAGAGTAAACGTCGCACACAATTCAAACTCGCCAACACGACCAGAACCTTCATTGCGGGAAGGGGTTACTATTCTATAGCTAAAGGCCTCGGAGGTCTCCGGATCCAGCATATAGGTAGAGCAATAATTGTACTGACTCGACTGGCGGAGATCGCCGAGTGAACGTGGCAACGCACCAAGACTGCTTGCGTACTGTTCAATACAACTCGCCAAATTATTCAAATGTTCAGCTCTGGTCTGATCAAACGTGCGATTACGCTGTGTGGTCGGTGAGCCACCAGCAAAAAATCCAAGGACTATTCCGACGACCACAAATAGCGCTATGCCTCGCCCAAAATACTGAAACATACTCCGTGGTATATCGACACGATACTGGATCTTTCGTCGCTCCAAGTAATAAAATCCAAAGATAGCTCCGGCGATAACCAGAATCGTCAATGCCTTCAGAAAAAATCGTACGGAAATCTCCCCCTGAAGCACCGTAAAAACCACCGTTATGAGATCTCCCACAATGGTCACGGCAGTAACAAGAAGCACTAAATACGTAAGCCATTTTGAAAGCTTCGATTCCATGCGACCCTCATCTTCACGAAACTTGCGGAACCACACGCGCATGGCAAGAAAATAGAGCGGGAAGCCAATCATCAGTGCGGCGATAGAATAGTGAATGGCACTCGTTGCCTGTTCGCGTCCATAGAAATTATTGGCTATGTCGAGAGCATCCGGAAAAAAGGAGTTTATCACCTGAAAGAAGAGCGTTCCCAGAGCACTCGCTACAATACCAAGTAAGATAAAGGAAAAGAAATTAATCACAACATCAACCGTTGAAGCTTTCTGTGATAAGGTGGCGCGATTCCCCTCGCTCGGTAGCGGAGCACCAAGAGAAACTACGGCACTACGGTAGGCCGCCTCCATTTCTTCGTCTGTCCAACCAAGAGATAATAATTCCTCTCGTATCTCTGCCTTAGCGATACCCATTCGAATACGTCCCGTGACATATTCTGAAAGCATTTGCGTATCCATAATAGAGTATGAATAATTACCCCTCTAGTATAGCACTTTCATACTCTTTGATACCAAGATACATAAAAAAATGGGGAAGATGACATGTCATCGTTCCCCAAAAGGGCTCGGCCGGCACGGATCATTCCTTCTTGCCGTCCTTTTTTCCGGAGTCATCATCGCCCGCCAGCATCTTGCCGGCGGAGATATGGATGTCACCAGCCAAGCCGGTAAGGCCTGATAGCGGACCCTGGTAGCTGTTGAGTCCCCGGCCGACTGCCTGCGACAACTGACCAGTCGCCGCACAGCCAGCCACCAAGACTGCCACCGCAATCACCATCGAAACACGAAACAACTTGCTCATGAGGATTCTCCTGCAAACACCGAGCCGATCGCCGGTACTTGTTTTATAGCATGTTCTTCTGTCATCGCCAATACGACACGACGAACACTTACTTCCCCAGAACGGTTGGATCAACCACGCCCAACTGAGTCAAGGCGCCATGAAGAACAAGAAAAGGGATCGTCACCAACAGAGGAAAGAGAAGTCCTATCACATAGCGAACAACAGGAGGGAGCGGCTTGGTTGCGACGAGCCTGAGAGATAGAAGTGACGGAAGAATAATACCGATGTAGGTAACCATGGTTGGGAGAATGAGGGGTATACCAAAGAGCGGAATCGTAAGGAGGTGAACATATATTTTTTCTGAAAATAATCCAAACAACCCAACGAGAATAAAGACTTCTTTCTCGCTATAACTATACCGCCTGAGGAGGATATACCAACCCACCATAAATCCTGGAAGGAGTAACAGGTTGTTGGCGTAATACTGTGGGATCGCCCCAAGCAAAGCCGAGAAACTCGACACCTGGAGAATATTGACCGTGACACTCGCAAACGTCTCTTCAACAAGAATCATCACGAGACCAAGTCCCATAAAGGTCACAAATCCTCCAAAAGGACTCCTCTGGAGGAGTATCCTGATTGCCGCCCTCCGCCGCCACACAAGCCACACCACCGTAAGCCACAGGACGTAGTAAAACCCCCGGGCAGAATGCAGGAAGAGGAACCCAACTACCAAAAAGACGATTGATACTATAAGCAAAAGGAAGAGACGTTTGTTCATACTGAAAAAAATTTTTGTTTTCTTTTTATGAAAAGGATAGCACTTACAAGGATAGTAATCAAAGCAAGGCTGGATGCCGCCTGCTCTATTTTTCCAAACGGGAGGGTAATAAGAATAACAAAGAAAGCGATAGGGATCGACCCCCCGAGACCAACAAGAGCCATCTTTTCAAAAGAAATTTCTCTGTACGGTGATAATTTCCGTACAAAAAAAGCAGCCATTCCTCCATAGTACAAAATAAAGAGTGGCGGCGGTAAAAGTATTTTAGTAAGGATAAGTGGCAATAAAAAAAATATCCCGTACAAACCAGCTCCCCAGAGCGGATACTTCCATCGAAATGTAAACTGACCCACCGAAACAAATACTGGCCCGCGTGGACAACGCCAGGCAAGCCATCCTAAAAACAAAAAGCTCACGAGAATGAATACGAGGTGACCCATACTCCCGCTTATCTGCTCTTTCGGAGACGGACTCAAAAACGCAGCGATGCCGAAGAAAAGACTCATCAACCCCAAGAGCCACGTAACTTTCTTCCCTACCCACGGTACCCGGGCGGTCTCAGGAAAAAAATATGCCACCAAAACAATTGGGTACACTACTGCCTGAAAAGCATGCCAGGTACTGATCGTGAGTGTCCAAGGAATCCTCACATTTCCAATAAGACCGTAAATTGAAAAAATATCTACCGGCGAGTTGAAGGGGGAGAAAATAGTTCTGGCGATCAGCGCTTCATTATACAACCCGTAGAAAACTCCTAAGGAAAGCAGTCCCCATAAGCCAAAATTTTGGCGTACTGCCACCTCGCGAATCACGAGTACCGGAAAACCGTAT
>JAYUDH010000122.1:0-2645 GCA_043739895.1 Candidatus Moraniibacteriota bacterium | reverse complement strand
AAAAGTTCTTTTAGCTTCTCCACCATAACAACAGGCGTTGGATCCTGGCCATATAGAAGCGCCAGGTGATAAGAAGCGAAATCGCCCAAGGCGATACTCGTGAATACTTTACTATACACGCTTCCGCCCTCCATGTCAAGTATCTCGACGGTTACGCCTTTTTCTCGCAATAACTGCGCTGTAATTTCAAACCGTTTCAGAACCTGCGGATGAGCGCTACAATCGCGAAGCATAAGGACACAGAACTGCCCCTGAGGAAGGGTCCAGCCTACCATTTCATTGTGATTGAGCTCGGGGAAAAAATTCCAAAAAGCAGGCGTTTTGGCGTTCTCATTGAACTTGATTTTCCAGACCATCGCCACTGATTTGTACTTAGCGGTACTGTACATAATCGGGGTCTTGCCAACTAGTTTCTTGGCGAGTTCCTTCCCCTCTTCCTCGAGAGCTTCCATTCGTCCTTGTAATACTTTCGCCTCTGCGAGAAGCGCCTCGGTAGCATCAGGAACCAACCCTTGATTAATGAGGATCTGAAACATCACTCCGAAAAAATACCCCGTCCCCACTCGCGGCTGAAAATTTTCATACGGGAGCGGTAATTTCACATGGGGTATCCCATGCTCCTTGGCCATAGCTTCGATCTTGCCACCAGCAGAAAGAGCAATGCAAGGAAGATTATTGGCCAGTGCTTCCTCAAATGAAGCGATCGTCTCTTCGGTATTTCCCGAATACGAACAAATAAAATTCAAACATTCATGAAAACTTTCTGGCGGGAGGCTATACGAACGATTTTGATAGACAGACAGCGGCTGCTTCGATGGCTCCTCGGCTGTAAACAGATCATTCAAATAAATACGGAAAAGATTCCCCGGGAGAGCTGAACCGCCCATGCCAGAAATCATAATGGAACGGAACTGACCAGGAATACGAATATCCTTGGCAAGATCAAAGCCAGCCCGAAACTGATCAGGACTCTCCATGATCATTTGACGAAAATTAGAAACATCAAGTGGGTGGGTCATAGATTTTTTTTATTCTCTTTGTTTACACTCTGAACGAATACGTAAGTCTTTACTTACTCACTCGCTTTGTTTTAATATACCAGTCTTTTATCGTATCCAAACGATACACAGGAGCATTGGCATTTTTCACTCCCACCCCCTTCACGGAGCTATTCACCACGTACAAGTAGGTCGGAGTATAGAGGAAAACAGCCGGGTTCTCTTTGAGGAGTATTTCTTGAAAAGAGCGGTACTGCTCCTGGCGTTTATTTACATCCATCTCTTCTCGCAAAGCAAGCAGTACATCATCAGCATCCTTGTTATCAAGCAAAGCAAGGTTCAGTCCCGGATCATGCTTCTGACTAGAGTGCCAGAAAGAATACGGATCTGAATCAAGCATCGCTGCTTCTCCGAAGAGAAGCGCCTGATATTCACGAGGGCGCACCGCGTTCTGCTGGAGATCAGCTGCGCTCAAAACAGTGACTATTACACGGACACCTACCTTTTCCCACTGCCCCTTCAACAGATCTGCTGTATGACTCAGTTCCGGCCAATCAGGAACCATCAATTCAAATTCCAAAGGGACTCCCTCTTTTACCCGTACACCATCCTCGCCTCGCTTCCAATTACTTTGATCCAAAAGATCATTGGCTTTTGCTTCATCGAAACGAGGGAAGGCGAGGTCTGAAGCGTACCCATTCATAAATGGAAGAAAGGTTGTTTCGGCCGGTAATCCCCTTCCCAGCAACACTTCCTTGATGATAGCTTGGCGATCAGTAGCTAGCGCCAGAGCATTCCGCACTTCATCGTGGGCTAGGGCAGCGCTCTTGGTTACATTGAAAAAAACAGCAAAGATCCGCGGGATGGCAATTTCGTAGACACGGGTACTTTTACGCGTCTCGAGCTCTGCTATGTTACTCGGCATGACCGAATTAATACCCATCACCTCTTTTCTGTTATAAGCATCGAGAAGAGAGCGCTCATCAGGGTAGAAGTGAAAGGCGATCTTCTGAATATAGGGAGGACCAGCAAAATACCCATCGAAAGAGCGGAGCTCATACGAAAGCATATTGCCACTCGAGTCCTTTTCTGAGTCATAGAAACGATAGGGTCCCGAGCCAATTGGTGCCAAGTTATAGTCAGCGAGCAGAAAATTTTCTGGTGAAATATTCTCCCAGATATGCTTTGGAAGGATGCCTACCACTAAGCTCTCCAAAAATCCAAAGTAGGATTTCTTGAGTGTCAGAGTAAGCGTATAGCGATCAACGGTAGCCGCCTCGACAGAGAGCCAGTTGGCACGGAGCGGACTCTTATAGGCCGGATCCTGAATCGCCTTGATCGTAAAGAGAACATCGGCCGCTGTTAATTCCTCCCCATCATGCCACTTCACTCCCTGCTTCAGGGTCAGTGTGTAAGTCTTGCCATCATCTGAAACACTGTAATCATCAAGAAGACGCTTCACTAATTTTCCTTCTGTATCATAGCCAAAAAGGCCGCTGTACAAGAGCTGGGCGATATCAGCATCTGCCTCACTCGTTTGTGACAAAATAGGATTGATGTAGCGTGGCTGAGAGACGATACCCTCAGTGTATTCACCGCCATATTCAGGTACCGCTTTGGTTGAGGCCATATAGAGAGCGCCCAACC
>JAYUDH010000121.1:0-7037 GCA_043739895.1 Candidatus Moraniibacteriota bacterium | reverse complement strand
GCATCGAAAAGGAAGTACCACTCCATGTTTCGAACGTTATGCTCGTATGCCCTCACACCAACAAGCCAACACGTATTGGATATAAGATCGAGGGCGGCGAAAAGATTCGCATGAGTAAAAAATCCGGAAAGGCTATATAGTCAGTACCATACTATGAAAACTCCATCAGTGAAGAAAACCTACGCCGAGAAAGCAGTGCCCGCCTTGAAAAAAGAATTGGGGATTGTGAATCCTATGGCTCTCCCACGCATCGCTAAGGTGGTGGTCAATGTTGGTATTGGCAAGATCCTGAAAGATCAGAAGCGTGTCGATGAAGTTGTTGATTCTCTTGAACGTATTACTGGACAAAAAGTACTCCTCACCAAAGCACGTAAGGCTATCGCTGGTTTCAAGATCCGCGAGGATCTCGAGATTGGAGCTCGCACAACGCTTCATGGTAAGCGTATGTGGGACTTCCTCGACCGTCTGTTTATGATCGCGTTGCCACGTGTTCGTGACTTCCAGGGGATCTCAGAAAGCGCTGTCGATCATGGTGGAAACCTCAACCTCGGTATCAAAGATCACACAATATTTTCAGAAATTGTTCCAGAAAAAGTACAGCACATATTCAGTTTTCAGGTCAACGTGGTAACAACTGCAAAAAACAGTGACGAAGGTCGGGTTCTGTTCCGCAGTCTCGGACTACCATTTCAGAGTAGTGACACTAACGATAAATAAAGTATTATGGCAAAGACATCTACCCAAGCGAGAGCACTCAAGACACCAAAATTCTCTACCCGTATCGTGAGACGGTGTTGGAAGTGTGGTCGTAAGCGAGGATATTTGCGCCGATATGATATTTGTCGTATTTGTTTCCGTGAGCTCGCCTCTACCGGCGAGATCCCAGGAGTAAAAAAATCTTCCTGGTAGTATAAGAGACATAAGATAAAGTAGAAAAGACTATGCTTGATCCAATCGCAGACATGTTAACGAGAATCAGAAACGCTCAGGCCGCTGGCCATGCGCAGGTGACTTTTCGTTCATCAAAACTGAAAAACATGATTGCTCAGATTCTGGAAAAGGAAGGATTTGTCGCTCGTGTCAGTAAGGAAATGGAAGATGAAAGGGAAACACTGTGCGTCTGGCTCAAGTATACCGTCGTCTCTCCAACAAAGAAGGCTCCTGCTATTCAGGAAATTACCCGAGTTTCAAAGCAGGGCTGTCGTATTTATGTCAAAAGTCATGATGTACAAAAGGTAAAAAATGGCTATGGTATAGCTATTATCTCAACATCACAGGGAGTGATGACCGGAAGTGAAGCTCACCGGAGAGGTTTGGGAGGAGAATATCTGTGTAAGGTCTGGTAGTCGTTTAGTGAAATATACTTATGAGTAGAATTGGAAAAAAACCAGTAGTTATCCCGAGTGGAGTAGAAGTCACTCTTGATAAGCACGTTGTTACCGTGAAGGGACCGAAAGGATCTCTCTCGTTTGAACATCGTCGCGAAGTAAAGGTTACTATCGAAGAGGGGCTTGTTCAGGTGTCGAAGGTCGGTGAGACCAAGAAGGCACAGGCTCTCTGGGGGACGAGTGCAAAGGCCATCACGAATATGGTGATTGGCGTAACGGTTGGTTTTGAAAAATCACTCGAACTCAATGGTGTTGGTTACCGTATGAACCTGCAGGGGAAAAAACTCGGACTCGCTCTTGGTTTTTCTCATCCGGTAGATATGATGTTGCCTGAAGGAATTTCTGCTACGGTTGAAGGGAACGTGCTCAAGATTATGGGTACAGACAAGCAGCAAGTCGGAGAGTTTACCGCTGTGGTACGAAAGTTGAAACCTGTTGAGCCGTATAAAGGAAAGGGTTTCCGCTATGTTGGTGAGATCGTTCGTCGCAAGGAAGGAAAGAAGGCTGCCGCCTAACATCTATATAAGAAGAAGAGTATGCTGAAGAGCGAAGTAAAAAAAGTGAAACGATTTGAGCGTAAGCGCCGTATCCGAGCCAAGATCTCTGGAACAGGAGCATGCCCTCGTATTTCTGTTTTTCGCAGTTTGAAGAGTCTTTCTCTCCAGGCTATTGATGATATTACCAGTACAACGGTTGCTCACGCGAAACTTTCCGATGCCGGGAAGAACCCAAAGAATACTGTTGCTACTGCTTCTGTCTTGGGTGGTCTCTTGGCAGAACGTTTGGTAAAACTTGATATTACCAAGGCAATTTTTGATCGTTCTGGATATCGCTATCATGGGAAAGTGAAGGCAGTTGCTGAGGCACTTCGTGAAGGTGGTATTCATATTTAGTAATTAGAGAGTGATTCGTAGCACAATAAATTTTATGGCAAAGCCAGGAAAAAAAATGACAAGGCGCGAGAAGCCGGAGTTTGAGCAGAAACTTCTTAATTTGGCTCGCGTGACTCGCGTGGTCAAGGGCGGACGTCGCTTTCGTTTTCGTGCCACCCTTGTGATTGGTAATCGCAAAGGAAAAGTGGGTGTTGGTGTGGCGAAAGGATCGGATGTTTCTGATGCTATCAAAAAAGCTTACAATGACGCCAAGAAAAATATGATTACCGTTCTCCTTGATAATGGGACGTTGTCTCATGATGTCTTGGCCAAACTTGGAAGTGCTCGTGTTCTCTTGAAGCCTGCTTCTCTCGGACGAGGGATTATTGCTGGAGGAGCGGTCCGTTCCGTAGTGGATCTTTTGGGAGTGAAAGATGTCGTATCGAAATCTTTGGGCGCTTCGAATCCTCTCAATGTGGCTCGTGCGACGATTCAGGCTCTCTTGCAACTGAAGGCACCACGTGTTCCTAAGGCCCCAAAAACAGAAGCGGTTGTGAAGCAGGAGATTGTCGAAACTATCGTTTAAAGAGTCTGGTTTTTAAAGCACGTATATGCAAATTCACGAATTGAAAGTCGCCAAAAGGAAGCTGCGTAAGCGCATTGGTCGCGGTGGAAAGACCGGAACGACAGCGGGTCGTGGTTCCAATGGTCAGAAGTCTCGTTCTGGTGGTTCTGTCGATCCTCTTTTTGAAGGAGGTCGTTCAACTCTTTTGGAACGCATGAAAAAGGTTCGTGGTTTTAAGTCTATTCATCCAAAGAAGCACACGGTGACTCTTTCTGAGCTCGAACGTGTTCTTACCTCTGGTGATGTTGTCACTCGCGTTCTTCTTGTTGAGAAGCGTCTTGTCAGCAAAAAGGCTCTCCTCGAAGGGGTAAAGATTGTTGCTACTGGAACTCTGACCAAAAAACTTTCCCTCGGTGCTGATGTTTTGGCATCCGAAACAGCAAAGAAATCATTTACAGCCTAATGCAGGTAGGCGGTATTCTCTTGGAAGTCTGCAATGTGATTTTAGAACTGCGGTATACTGAATCGTAGGAATCACTCGAAACACACATGAACGAAACTTTCCTCAATATATTTAGAATACGAGAATTACGAAACAAGATTTTCTTTATTCTCGGACTTCTCGTTATCTATCGACTCGCTGCGAACATCCCTCTTCCTGGAGTGGATGTTGTTGCACTTAAGCGTCTCTTTGAACAGAATGCCTTTTTAGGGTTGCTAAATATTTTTTCCGGTGGAGGCCTGTCAAATATCTCGATTGTTCTTCTTGGTGTTGCTCCCTATATTACCGCCTCGATTATCATGCAGCTTTTGACGACGCTTGTGCCAAGTTTGGAACGCTTATATAAAGAAGAGGGTGAACAGGGGCGTCAGAAGTTCAATATGTGGACACGGTGGCTCACGCTTCCATTGGCAGCACTTCAGTCTTTTAGTATGCTGTCACTTCTTCGTTCTCAAAATATTTTGGGGGCGATTGATCCGTTGACGATGACGATTATTATTACCTGTGCTACTGCGGGAACTATTTTTCTCATGTGGCTGGGAGAATTGATAACAGAGAAGGGCTTGGGGAACGGTGTCTCGGTGATTATTTTTGCCGGTATTGTTTCGAGCCTCCCCACTTCTCTCTCACGATTTATTTCTACCTGGGATCCATCGCAGATTTTTACTTACCTGATATTTTTTGCTCTGGCAGCCGTGACAGTGGCGGGTGTTATTTTCATTAATGAAGGACAGCGGACCATCCCTGTAGCGTACGCTAAGCGAGTGCGCGGGGCTCAGGTTTATGGCGGTTCTGCAACGCACCTGCCACTGAAAGTAAATCAGGCTGGTGTTATCCCGATTATTTTTGCTGTGTCGATTATTCTTATTCCAACCATGATCGCCAACTTTTTGGCACAGAGTGCGAACGTCAAGGTGGCGAGTATGGCAGTGAGTGTTAGTACTTTTCTTCAGGATAAGTGGATTTACGGCAGTACCTATTTTGTGCTCGTGGTTTTGTTTACCTATTTCTATACTGCCGTTGTTTTTGACCCTGTGAAGATTTCAGAAAATCTCCAGAAACAAGGAGGGTATATTCCGGGTATTCGCCCCGGATCGACTACTGCAGACTACTTGTATCACATTATCAATCGTATTACGCTCGCAGGATCTCTCTTCCTTGGTATCATTGCTGTTCTTCCCTTTGTGGTGCAGGGCGTTACGGGTATCCAGGCCTTTTCTTTGGGGGGCGTGAGTATCCTCATTGTTGTCTCGGTCGTACTCGAAACGGTCAAGCATATTCAGAGCCAGCTCACAATGCGGAGCTACGAATCCTTTTAGTAATAAATACTATTTTTAATAATCATGCCTTTGAAAGACACCTATATTCTTCTTGGTTCAGCAGGGAGTGGTAAGAGTACTCAGGCGGAGCTTTTGAAGAGCTCTCTTCATTTAGCACATATTGATATTGGATCGGAATTGCGGGCGGTGGCTTCGCAGAATACAGAACTTGGTCATCAGGTGAATAACATTATCAATATCAAACATGAATTTGTACCGGATGATGTTGTTTTCGCTGTTTTGGCTGATGCTGTTGCTTATGTACCGGAAACGGTCGGCCTTTTGATTGATGGTATCCCACGAAGAGAGAGTCAGATCCAAAAGGTTCTGGATATACTCAAGGAGACGGGACGAACTCTGAACAAGGTGATTTTTATTGATGTTCCAGAGGCTATTTCGGTGGAGCGCATCTCAAAGCGTTATGCCTGTGAGGGATGTAAACGGACCTATATTTTAGGAAAGAATCTCATTGATAGCGAGAAACCTTGTCGTTACTGCGGTGCAAAAATTTCCCAACGGAAAGATGATACAGAAGAGGGTGTGCGGAAGCGCCACCAGATCTTTCAAGAAGAAACGCTCCCAGTGATTAATTATTTCAAAACAACCGGTCAGTTGCTTCATGTGAACGGTGATCAAGAGACCTATAGGGTATTCAAATATATTTTAGAGCATGTCCGTCCTGACTAATGATGAAGAAGGTTATGCCAAAAAAATGGATTAAAACGGAGAAAGAAATCCAGTCTCTTCGAGAATCTGGGCGCCGCTTAGCTATGGTGCTTTCGGAGGTAATGTCGGCGGTCAAGCCAGGAATGTCGACACTGGCGATTGATACACTTGCAGAAGAGCTCATCCGAAAATCAGGAGGCATCCCTATTTTTAAGGGTTACAACGCTGGGGCGGGGCGACCCTTTCCGGCGAGTTTGTGCGTGTCACTTAATAATGAGGTGGTGCACGGTATCCCGCGTAAGGATCGTATTGTCAAAGAGGGTGATCTCTTGAAGCTTGATATTGGTATGCGCTTTGATGGTATGGTGTCTGACATGGCACGGACGATGGCTATTGGTACGGTTTCAGCGGAAGCGCAAAAGCTGCTGTCAATCACGGAAGAGAGTCTCAGTCGTGGTATCGCGGCTCTACGTCCGGGTGCCCCCATTTCACAGTATGCTATGGCGGTACAGAGTTTTGTCGAGGCCAATGGGTTTTCGGTGGTGCGTGACTTGGTGGGGCATGGCGTAGGACGCGAGCTCCATGAAGATCCTCAGGTGCCGAATTATGTTTCACGACACATGCATAACTTTATTCTGGAGGAGGGGATGACATTGGCCTTGGAGCCGATGATCAATGCCGGCACCTTTCCGGTTCGTATTGCCCCTGATGACTGGACGTTTATTACTGCTGATGGTAAGCTTTCGGCACACTTTGAAGACACTGTGGTGATCATGGCTACTGGGGCAGAGGTTTTGACGAAAATGAAGTAGGAGTTATTTTCTCACATCGTATGTATAGGGTGGAAATTTTAGAGATTTTTTTCTTCCTATATTTTTCTCGGTCACATATTTGATGAATGAGTCGACAGCGGTCGAGCGTGACGGATGGTCTCGCGGACAGCTCCCCGTTCGATCGAATGAATCATAATATGTTCGGCAGAAATGTGAGGAAGAAAAAAATTTCTGAAATTGCCGTGATATTTTCAAAGATAACTTTTTTCATTTCCCTTTCGTGGCCATCGAACATTTCTGACTCGTTCTGCCGAGAAATGGTCTTATAGGCTCTAGGAATCGCATCTCAACCATTTCTAGCGGCTCACTTATAAGAAATGTTACCGATGGCACCCGGAGAAAGAAAAAAGTTATCTTTGAAAAAATTTCAAAATCACTATGGAAATGACGTACAAGAATTTTCTCGGTCTCGATTGGGGAGCCGCCAAGGTGGGGGTGGCTTTGGCGCACGAAGAAATCCGAACAGCACTGGCCTATGGTGTCCTCAAAAATGACGCTGCTTTGGTGGAGAATATTCGATCTTTGATAGAAAAGGAAGAAATAGGAACAATCGTCATCGGTATTCACAAAAGCGCCACGTATCACGGAGAGCACGAGGGTGAGAAGCTCGGAAAGTTGCTCGAAGAACAATTAGCGGTAAAAGTAGTCTACCAGGACGAGATGTTTACCAGTAAAATGGCTCAAAGTAACCTTATTGCCCAGGGGGAAAAGCATGTTTCTCAACATGATGACGCTGAGGCGGCCAGTATTCTCCTCCAGTCTTGGCTTGACGATATTCGTATGCGATAAGAGTTTTTAAAAAATCCCCCTCGGTTGTAGTAAGGGGATTTTTTTATGCGCAAGTTTCGTTTTTGTGGTACAATAGCAGTGTAATTAGAGGTTGTCTAATCCT
>JAYUDH010000120.1:0-7045 GCA_043739895.1 Candidatus Moraniibacteriota bacterium | reverse complement strand
GCACGAGGATGCGATCACGAAGTCCGAGTGCTCGGAAAAGCAGGAGCCACTGACGTCTTCGGAAAATATTCATGATGCGAAAGATACTTTGGATAGATCTTAAATTACCGGATTACTCTCTCGCTTTCTGCCGCAGCTATGCGCGGGGAATGGAGAAATAGACGTTCACTATACCCAAGATAAAAAAGGCGACCGCAAAAAAAACAGTAGCATATAAGAAAAACTTTTCGAGCCCTCTTTTTGTGTAATATCCTCCAAAATCACCCCCAAAAGCTGCCCCCAATCCCGATCCTCTGTTCTGAAGGAGAATAGAAACGATCAAAAAAAGAGCTATCACCGCCTGAGAAATCAAAAGTGCTCGCATAGGTATTGAGCTAAAATACAAGAAAAATCCTTTTTTTAAGCCTTTCCAATATAGCAAGAAAGGCGACAGTCGTCAATCGGTTCAAAAAAATATCGTACCGCTAACGACGGTCATCGAGGAGGCTTTTTTCGAGCGAAATATGCATGTCTTCAGCCCCCTTTTTCCTGCGATACACGCTAAGGAGCAACCCTAAAGAGGCGCACATAGAGAGAAGGGAACTCCCACCATAGCTCAAAAATGGCGCTGGCAAGCCGGTCACCGGAAGGAGACCAACATTCATACCGACATTAATCATAATTTGAACAAAAACCATAATCATGACCCCAAGAGAGAGGAGGTAGCCAAAGTTATCACTTGCCAACGTCCCGATGCGCCTGATTCGATACAGAAGTACCGCATAGAGACTAATAACAAAGAGCGCTCCCGCTAAGCCGAGCTCCTCTGCCACTACCGCAAAAATAAAGTCCGTATGCTTTTCCGGAAGAAAAGAGAGTTGCGATTGCGAGCCATAGCCCAAACCCTTTCCAGAGAGGCCGCCTGATCCCACCGCCACCATGGCTTGGAGGACATTATACCCCGACCCCTGTGGATCACTTTCAGGATGGATGAACGTTTCGATACGGGCTTTTTGATAATCGGCCAAAAGAAACCAACTCCCAAGAACCAGTGAAGTTCCGAGCATCGTGAGGACAAAAAGATGCTTGAAACGTAAACCTGAAGCGAGAATCATACCGATCCAGATCGCCGCCAAAACGAGGCTCGATCCTAAGTCAGGTTGTCGCAATACTAAGAAAATGAGAACGGCCGAAAGAATGAGTGATGCGATAACCCGTGTCCATTCACCAAACTCAGAATTCTTTTTGGAAATAAAGCTAGCGAGGAAAATAATGAGGGTTACTTTGGCTATTTCCACCGGTTGAATCTGAAAAATGCCGAGAGATAACCAGCCAGCTGTCCCATGGACCGTGGTCCCAAAAAGAAGCACCAGTGAGAGAGCTGTGATGGTAAGAAAGTACAGCGTTGTACTGTATTTCTGTACATAACGATAATCCAGTGACGCCATAAAAAACATCACCGAGAAACCAAGAAGAGAGAAGAGAAGTTGTTTCAAAAAATAATTCACTCCTCCGGCAGCCGATAAACTATAGAGGGCAAGAAGACTCACCAGAAGCAAGAGAGCCGCTACCGAAATAATTACCCAGTCCAATTTAAAAAATGTCCGCAACATGAGAGGATCTTTCTTTTCAGATAAAAATCAGGTACACATTTTCTAGCGCTGTTGTCCCGTAGGAAAATACTGCTTCACAAAGTTTTCGGAATGATAGACATCGGCGTCAACTTCCATATCAACCCGCTCTACCGCCCCGACAAAGGGAATAGGAAAGATAAGGGTGAAATCACGCTGCTCACCGGCCTTGATATTATTCTGTTTCGTTTTATTCACCGCCAAAGGTTTACCATCCTTGTCTCGTAAAATAACCTTCACGATAATGGAACGAAAATCATAGGAACTCTCGTTTGAAAGAAGTCCAAAGGCCTCGCTAAAAACAGCCCCTGGTGGCAATACCGTATAACGCTTCTGATAGATAGGAATATTTGGTTTTTCCTGATAGCCAGAAAAATGTTCCCAAGAAATATTACTCACCGATAATTCAACCTTGGCCGGAACGGTAGCCGATTCAAGACTTACTTCGATCAAGTTTTTTGTTTCCTGAGGGAGAATATAACTCTCTCCCGATCGGGTAGCAAGGACTTCACCCTGTGATCCTTTCAGTGTAAACGTATAACGAAACGTTGAAGCGCCAATAGTATCATTCGGATTATAGAGTTTCCCGAGAATATCATAGTGACCATTCCCCGCCGAAATAAATGTGACCTCCTGAGACTGAAGCGCCTCTCCCTCGGCGGCTGCTGATTGACACGCTGCCACGCACACGCTGCCACCACAATCTACTCCCTGTTCATCTTGATTTTGTATACCATCGTTACAGGTCGCCGGCACTTTGAGGTAACTCGAATAGAGCCAAAAAAGCAATGCGGCAAGCAAAAGAAGGAGTGGCGCAGCAATAAGAAACTGACGGAAGAGTCGTGACATAGCAGGAAACATTAGTTATTTTCATTATAACACATCACCTCTTTATGGAGATGATTTTGAGTAACAAAAAACAGCCTTGTGCAGGATGTCGTTGTCTTGTTTTTGAAGAGGACTGTTCTCGGCACTGACTTACTCTTGCCCATAGGGCTACCATCAGCGCTGATAGGCTTAACTGCCGAGTTCGGTATGGGATCGGGTGTGTCTCTATCGCTAGAAGCACCGAGAACGGTCCCCTCCAAAATATTGTCATGTCTCTATGATGTACTGTACTGCGAATCAAACACTCTTCACTGTTAACCGGCTTCGTCTGTTGAAGCTTCTATACACCAAAGATAAACCTCGTGAGTATAAAGAGACCTCATCGGACGTTGATCATACGTGCCGAAGCACCCATGATCTAAGGAAAAAAGAAAGTTGAATAAATTTATTAGTACTACTTGGCTTAATCCCTCTCAGGACTTCCACCTATAGCCTATCAACCTAGTCATCTTCTAGGAAATCTTGTACCAGTAAACTGGTACTGTTGCCTTATCTTGAACTTGGCTTCCCGCTTAGATGCTTTCAGCGGTTATCCTACCCGAACGTAGCTACCGAGCAGTGCTCCTGGCGGAACAGCTCGTACACCAGAGGTTCGTTCTTTCCGGTCCTCTCGTACTAGGAAAGACTTTTCTCAAGCAACACACGCCTACAGCAGATAGGAAACCAACCTGTCTCACGACGGTTTGAACCCAGCTCGCGTACCGCTTTAATTGGCGAACAGCCAAACCCTTGGGACCTTCTCCAGCCCCAGGATGCGATGAGCCGACATCGAGGTGCCAAACCTTGCCGTCGATATGGACTCTTGGGCAAGATCAGCCTGTTATCCCCAGGGTAACTTTTATCTGATGATCTTCCACACTCCTACGAGTAATGGTCGGTTCACTAAATTCTACTTTCGTAACTGATCGACTGATCGGTCTTTCAGTAAAGCTGACTTGTGCTTTTGCGCTATCGGCCCGATTTCCATCCGGACCTAGTCAACCTTTGTAAACGCCTCCGTTGCTTTTTAGGAGGCGACCGCCCCAGTCAAACTACCCACCAGGCACTGTCCCCCGACCAGATAATGGCCGCGGGTTAGAATCTAAATTTTTGCAGGGTGGTATTCCAGTGATGACTCCACACTCTCCTGAAAGAATGCTTCAAAGTCTCCCACCTATGCTCGGCAACAAAAAATTAGAGTCAATACCAAGCTATAGTAAAGCTCCATGGGGTCTTTTCGTCTTGCTGTAGGTCGACGGCATCTTTACCGTCATTGCAATTTCACCGGGATGTTCGTTGAGACAGTTTTCAAGTCATTACACCTTTCATGCGGGTCAGAACTTACCTGACAAGGAATTTCGCTACCTTAGGACGATTATAGTTATCGCCGACGTTCACTGGCGCTTCGGGGATTGGCGTGAACCGCTCCCGTTAACGTTCCAGCACTGGTCAGGTGTCACCCCCTATACTTCCCCTTGCGGGTTTGCAGAGAGCTGTGTTTTTGATAAACAGTTGCTTGAAAAACTTTCGCTGCGCCCGGACTTGCGCCCGGGAAGACATATTGCGAACTTACGTCTAGCTTTTTTGCCTAGTTCCTTAACGAATACTCTCCCGTTCATCTTAGGCTACTCGCCCAGTCCACCTGTGTCGGTTTGCGGTACGGATACTTGTATACGAACCTTAGAAGATTTTCCTGGCACCCCGCTCCCTCTCCTTAATCAGTATTGCTACTGACGTCGTCAATCTCCATCGGAATAGTGTCATACGGATTTGCCTATATGACTTCCTCAGAGACCAAACCCCAATCCAATAAGGGGCAAGAAGTACAGAGATGCGTCTCTCCTTCGAATATACAAATAGTTCAGGAATATTAACCTGATGTCCATCGACTACGCTTTTCAGCCTGGCCTTAGGACCGACTAACCCTGGGATGATCACCATGGCCCAGGAAACCTCGGACTTTCGATGTGAGGGGCTCTCACCCTCATTGCGGTTACTCATTCCAACATTCTCACTTCCGTACGCTCCACAGTCGGTCACCCTTCTGCTTCGGCGCATACGGAACGCTCTCTTACCGATTCATATTGCTATGAATCCCGTAGCTTCGGTACTGTATTTAGCCCCGTTACATTGTCGGCGCGAAAACTCTAGATGAGTGAGCTATTACGCACTCTTTAAAGGATGGCTGCTTCTAAGCCAACCTCCTCAGTGTCTGAGAGTTTTCACTTCCTTTCCCACTTAATACAGATTTTGGGACCTTAGCTGACGATCTGGGCTTTTTCCCTTTTGTGCTCCGAGCTTAGCCCCGGAGTACTGACTGCCTTGGTAGATACCACAAGTATTCGGAGTTTGGTTGAAAATCCTACCTTACGGCGAATTCTCATCCAGTAGCTCTACCCCTTGGGTACAATTTACAAGACGCTAGCCCTCAAGCTATTTCAGAGAGAACCAGCTATTGCCAAACTCGATTGGAATTTCTCCCCTACACACAAGTCATCCCCTCAAATTGCACAGTGAGTGGGTGCGGGCCTCCACGTCGTTTTACCGACGCTTCACCCTGCTCATATGTAGCTCGTCTGGCTTCGGGTCTAGTCCACGCGATTATAAACGCCCTATTCAGGCTCGCTTTCACTGTGTCTCCGGAATTCGTCATCCCTTAGACAACCGCGTAGAACTAACTCGTTGGATCGTGCTGCAAAAAGCACGCGGTCACCCGTCTTGCGACAGGCTCCCACTCTTCGTTAGCATGGAGTTTCAGTTCTATTTCACCTCCCTTATCGGGATGCTTTTCACCTTTCCCTCACGGTACTAGTTCACTATCGATCTGAAGCAATGTTTAGCCTTGGAAGTTAGTGCTCCCAGATTCAAACGGGGTTTCTCCGGCCCCGCCCTACTTAGGTACTTGTGCATCAGGATACTCATGTTTTCGCATACGGGACTATTACCCCCTATGGTCGTTTTTTCCAAAACGTTCTGCTAACACTGTATCGTGACCCCGATCAATCGAGTCCACAAGCCCTGCAACCCCACACGAGCAAGCTCGGTGGTTTAGGCTGTTCCGCGTTCGCTCGCCACTACTTACGGAATCTTTATTAATTTCTTTTCCTCCTGGTACTAAGATGTTTCAATTCCCAGGGTTTGCTACTGTACCCTATGAATTCAGATACAATTTTCTGCCTTCTGGCAGAAGGGTTGCCCCATTCGGAAATCCTCGGATCAAAGCTTGGTAGACAGCTCCCCGGGGCTTATCGCAGCCTCCTACGTCCTTCATCGCTTGCTTCAGTCAAGGCATCCACACCATGCGTTAAGTAACCTTCTTTTTTCTCTTGTCCGCAAACGTTCCAACATCACACCTTGCGGCGTAACACTGAAAGCACTCACGGACAATCGGTTAACAGTGAAGAATGTTTGCTCATTCAACGCACTGTTTTGTTCGATTGCATATCATGTTCGTTTTGCAACGTTCATGATATTCACCTTACATACATTCTATAGACTATCTCGAAACGACGGCACCGCTTTCCGCAAGCCAGGCGATGGTTCATCACTTCAAAAAAGACATGTAATTGTTAAGGCGCTTTTGCGGAAATGTTGGTCGCCCTCGCACCCAAAAAAAAGTCGAGAGAAAATTCTATTTCGGCAAAAACTACGTACCAATGAAAACCCTTTCAGAGAAACAAAAAAAGCACATTGGAGTACTTTTCAGTTCGTACTAACCATCTTACCTAAGCGAAAGAATCCTGTCAAGTATTCTTCCTCCCCCTCTCAACACGAGCTATCGACCTCACTTTTTCTCTTTATAAATGGCTTATATAAAGCTCTAATTATATTTCCACTTCATGAGATTTCTCCCACAGCTACTACGGTACATAATCGAGGAAAGTAAAGACCCCACCAAAGTGGGGTCTTTACTTTCATCATCAGGACATGTTTACTGTCCAGGATTCGATAATGGTGAGACATTTGGTCCAGAAGGAGCTACTGGCACCGGTGACACCTGAGCCTCTGGTGCTACTTGAGCTGCCTGTGCTGCTTGCTGGTTCTTCAGGTTCCCAACACCGCTTTGCACATTACTAATCAACTTCTGCGCCTGTTCACGAGTCTGCTTGAGGTTTCCTTCTGAATCTGATGGGAGGAGGTCAACAATCTTTTGGTAGGCGTCGATCGCTGACTGCTTCTTCCCTTGCTTCTCGTAGAGTAACCCAAGACTCAAACGAACATCGATGAGTTTCTCATTGGCAGTGAGGATATCATTAAAGATATCTTCTGCCTTTTTCTCATCACCGTCTTTCGATCGGAGCTGATAGAGCAATCCCAGGTTATAACGATAGTTGAGATTCTTTTGATCAAGATTCAATGCCTGCGTAGCGCTATCGATCGCCTTGTCTGTTTCTTTCAAGCGAACCAAGATGATAGCGAGATTATAGTAGGCAACTGCCAAATCACTCTTTTCGTCGATAGCCTGTTGGTAGAAGTCACGTGCCTCACCGTAGAAAGCAGTACGCTCCGCTCCCTCGGCTTTGGTAGCGTCACCCATGGCGCGCTTCACCTGACCAAGCTTGAGATAA
>JAYUDH010000119.1:0-2670 GCA_043739895.1 Candidatus Moraniibacteriota bacterium | reverse complement strand
AGAATCTCTCGGGCACGGTCATCGCCCTGCCAAATCGTCAGGATGTCGGCGTCCAGGTAGATGCTCAGATGGTCGTTGAATACTACTCCAAATAATTTTCGTTCATAATTTTATACCCTCATAATTGTTTCCGGTGGGCGGTCCATGATACTCAGGTCCGACAGTTCATCCGAAACCAACAATGGTATGCAGACAATCACTTCACCACAGCAGCCAAAATACACCGAGCTTGCCAAGAATCACGGCAAGTTTGAAATCTTAGGATGTCATCCTGGATACGGTACGACGCTTGGTAATGCCTTGCGCCGAGTCGTTCTTTCTTCTTTGGCTGGTGCCGCTGTCCGTTCTGTTAAGATTACTGGTGTCTCCCATGAGTTTTCTACTATCGATGGTGTCATGGAGGACGTGGTGCAGATTATCTTGAACTTAAAGCAAGTGCGTTTTCGTATTCATGGTGAGGATGATGCTGCTATCAAAGTGACGCTCAAGAGCAAAGGTGAAGGTATTGTGACCGCCGCTTCGATCAAGGCTCCTTCCAGCGTGGAAGTAGTCAATCCAGACCAGGTCATTGCCACTGTCACTGACAAGAAAACAGAATTGGAAATGGAGATCGAAATCGACAAAGGCTTGGGCTATGTCCCAGTAGAAAGCCGTGAGAAAGACGAGAACCGCGAGATTGGTGTTATCGCCATCGATGCTATCTACACTCCGGTCAAGCGTGTGAACTACGAAGTAGAAAACATGCGTGTCGGAAAGCGCACAGATTATGACAAGATTACTCTGGAAATCGTGACCGATGGGAGTATCACTCCGACCGAGGCTTTTGAAAAGAGTGTCAGTATCCTGGTTGGCCAATTTGCTTCTCTGACAGAAGTAGAAAAGGAAGGACAGGAAGCTGTTGTCACTGTTACAGAAGAGGCAGTTGTTGAAGAAGTGGTTGCTCTGCCAGAGGTGGAAGAAAAAAAGACGAAGAAAGTTGCCAAGAAGAAAAAAACCGAAGCTACTGAATAACTATCGAGTATAGGTACCGCTTATGAAGCATCGACACCAGGGCCGTGTTCTCGGCCGCGAACGAAATCAGCGTAACGCTCTTATTAAGACCCTTATCGGGAGCTTGATTCTCCATGAGCGTATTACGACGACAGAAGCTAAGGCTAAGGAAATCAAAAACTACATCGATCAGATCATCAATAAGGCCAAGACCGCCAGAAATGATGCCATCCGTCGCATTGGTATGATTCGTGATATCCAGAAGTATATCCCTTCTGTTGCTACCAAGAAGCTTCTCAGTGAATTCAGTATCCGCTTCGAAGGTCGCACCAGTGGCTATACTCGTATTGCGAAACTAGAACAACGCAAGAGTGATAGTGCAAAAATGGCCGTTATCGAGTTCGTCTAATAGTACCCTTATGGCAACCAAGAAGAAAAACATGATTGATAGAAAGTACCACCTGTTCGATGCGAAGGGGAAGGTGCTTGGTCGTTTGGCCACAGAAATTGCCCGTATTCTTATGGGGAAGAACAAGGTTGCCTACGCTCCTCATATTGATGGTGGTGATTTCATCGTCCTTATCAATACCGATCTGATCGAAGGTACTGGTAACAAGGCAGAGGACAAGATTTACTACCGTTTTAGTGGTTACCCTGGTGGTATTCACTCTATTTCTTTCGAGGATCAACTGAAGAAGGATTCACGCAAAGTGGTCTACCAGGCACTCTACGGGATGCTCCCGAAGAACAAACTTCGTGATCGTATGCTGACTCGCCTTCATTTATATAAAGATGCCGTTCACACGGAAAAGATCATTCATGTGACTCACGAATAACGAGAAATTATGGCCACCAAAGTAACAACTGAAATTGAAAAGACCGCCAAGACTGAAGTGAAAGCAGTCGTCAAAACCACCAAGAAAAAGGTGGTAGTTAAAGCTATAACCAAGACAGTGAAAGCAGCAGCTTCGAAAGAAGCAGAACGCTACCTCTATGCTGTCGGTCGTCGCAAGACTGCCGTGGCTCAGGTGCGTCTCTATCCAGTCGACAAAGTTGAGGAGACAGTGGTTAACAAGAAAACCATCCTTGCTTACTTCGGTACTCCCGCGCTCGTTAATCAGGCGCTCCAGCCACTCAAAGTGACGGGCAAAGAAGATGCCTTTACCGTAACGATTGTTGTTCGTGGTGGTGGACTCCATGGTCAGGCTGATGCGGTGAAGCTCGGTATCGCTCGCGCTTTGATCAAGCATGATCTCCTCCTTCGTTCGACACTCAAGGCTCTTGGATTTTTGACTCGGGATGCTCGTGCTGTCGAACGTAAGAAGCCAGGTTTGAAGAAAGCCCGTCGCGCCCCACAATGGTCGAAGCGTTAATCGCTTCGAACAGTGTGTCAAAGAGGGTCGGGGAAAAGGATTTTTCCCGATTGAGGTGACCGAGGTCATCCGAGGACTAGAGGACGGAAGTCTTATAGAAATCTCGAAGAGATTTACAGGGGAGCAAGCGCTAATTTCTACAGAAATATTCAAAACGCCTCGAAAGAGGCGTTTTTTGCTTTTTATAAAGGATTTTTTTCTCTATGGACCGCTTCCTCGTCAATACCTTTGCATCACCTGAGAGGGTGTTTGGTAATTAATTCCCATGTGTATTCTCTCTTCGTTGTAGTACGGGAGATACTCTTTC
>JAYUDH010000118.1:0-2687 GCA_043739895.1 Candidatus Moraniibacteriota bacterium | reverse complement strand
TTCGGCGGGAAGAACTGCAAAGATCTCTCTGGTAACAGGGAGGCAAGATAAATGATGATCACCCTGAGAGTAATCGAAGGGAACAGGATCCGGCTTATCGATCTGTATTGGAAAAGTAGTGCAAGCTCATAACACATTTTTGTATGAAGCGTTCAGAAATATTTTTTAGTGCCATTCAGGTACCTATGGACTTTGTCATGATTGTCCTGGCTGCTGCTTCGGCATATTTTCTCCGTGGCCTGCCAATGTTTGAGGGCTATGTTTCTCGTGTCTTCAATATTTCTTTTGATAATTACCTCCTCTTTTCTTTGCGGGTAGCGCCCTTCTTTCTTCTCATTATCGCTTTCGAAGGACTGTATACCATGCGTTCGACCCGCAGCTTCTCCAAAGAAGCCTACGGTGTGATGCGTGCTGTTAGTCTCGGGCTCATCGTTTTGGTGATCGCGGTTTTTCTCAATCGTGAATGGTTTTCTTCTCGTTTCGTTATTCTGGTGGCCTGGGCCTGCGCGGTGGTCTATCTGATCGTGGCACGCTTTCTCATTCGTGAAGTACAGCGCTGGTTTTTGGTGAATAAAGACATGGGTATTCATCGGGTCCTTCTTATTGGTACCAATAAAAAAATGTATGCCCTCCGCCGCCTCCTGTCGCATGACAAGAAATTGGGCTACCGGGTGGTGGACGAAGTGGATTCTGCTAGCGTTACACGTATCAAAGAGATCCGTGAGAAAAAGGGTATCGACGAGATCATTGTCGGCGATTCATCGATCACTGATGACGAACAAGAAAAACTCTTCGACTTCTGTCAGATTAACAACATCACCTACAAATATTTTCCAACCACCCTGCAAACCCAGCGTTTCTCGATGAAGATTTTTAACGGGGAACCGATCATCGAATTTCAGCACACGCCGCTCGATGGCTGGGGCCGGGTCATGAAACGTGCCTACGATATTATTGCTGGCTTTGTTCTGACCGTGCTCTTTTCGCCCATCATGATCGTGGTGGCGATCCTCATCAAACTCGAGGATCCTGATGGTCCGATTATTTACAAAAACGAACGCATTGGCGAAAATGGCAAGAAATTCTTTGTCTATAAATTCCGCTATATGCAGTGGAAGTACTGTGTGACCAAGGAGAACCCGCACATGAAAGAAGCGATGGCATTTGAAAAAGAATTGATCGCTGAAAAGAATGTACGAAAGGGCGGGGTGCTGTATAAGATTAAGGATGACCCACGCAAAATGAAGGTGGGTGCCTGGATCGAACGTTTTTCATTTGATGAGTTGCCCCAATTTTTCAACGTCCTCGAAGGGACGATGAGCTTGGTTGGCCCGCGGCCACACCAGGAACGAGAAGTGGAGCGCTACTCAGAATACCATCGTCGTTTGCTCACCATGCGTCCGGGTGTGACCGGTATGGCACAGGTGTCGGGACGATCTGATTTAGCTTTCGAAGACGAGTACCTGCTCGATGTTTTCTACATCGAAAACTGGTCGCTGTGGCTTGATATTGTGATCTGCCTCAAGACGGCCGGGGCGCTGCTCCGTCGACGGAAGAACGCGAAGTAGACTTTCTTGCATGTGTCTGTATTGAGGCTAGCCGCTCCCTTTGAGCGGCTTTTCTTTTTGAGGGTTTGTGGTATAAAGATGATATAAGCTGATTGGATATTTTTTTATGCAAAAAACATACTGGTGGAGAGCGGGGTTAGTTGCGAGTTGTCTTGTAATACTTTTTAGTGCTTACGCTGGACCATGTGAAGGTAGCTTCGGAAGGTGTTTTGGGGGGAACAGTATTATTGTGACTAGAACCTTTTTTCACTTTTCTTTATCTCTCATTCTTATTTCTCCTTTTCTTTTTTTCGTGAGCGACTATATATTTTTGAGATGGTTACGCTTTGCTGCTATATGGCTGGTACTGGCAGCTATATGTATTATTCTTGCACCAGAGTATCAAGGCGGCTGGCTTGGCATGGGCCCAGAAAAAGAATCTGTTTCTTTTTGGATGAGTGTACTCCTTGTTATTTTGAGCCTGATCCAATTAGTATGGGAAAATTTACGAATGCAGACGAGGAATACTACTGAGTAGGTATTTCCATTTCCCTGTAAGTATTTACATGCAGGATATGAGGGTATTTCGTTGGTATGGAGTAGTGACGTTTGTTGTCTTGGTAATTTTTCTATTTCCCGCGGTGAGTGTTCAGGCGGCAGGACTGACGGTTATTGCCGGGAATATTACCATGCCAACAACATGGACTAAAGAGCAATCGCCGTACGTTGTTAGTACTGCTATTACTGCCAGTGCACCGCTCATCATCGAGCCTGGGGTAGTTGTGAAGTTTAATAATAATGCTACCAACAATTTTTCGGCCGGTATCTCTGTACAGAGTGATTTTTCTGCTCTTGGTACAGAGGATGAGAAAATAGTTTTTACCTCTGTCTGCGATGATGCTTATGGCGGGGATACCAAAAGTTACTCAACAAAATGTAATAGTGGTCCGGTAAACAGTGAGTGGGGAGGGATTTCACTCTATGAGACATCGGCTCATGCCGCAATCGAGTATGCTCTTTTTTTCCGTGCCAGTCGTGGAATATCATATCAGACAGTATCGCAGAATCTTCCTTATCGTGAAGTGAGGGTGAAGCATACTGAGATGCGCCAGTGTGGTTCTGCGATATTTTTGCGAAACA
>JAYUDH010000117.1:0-7112 GCA_043739895.1 Candidatus Moraniibacteriota bacterium | reverse complement strand
GGTATTGAGTTCACGAGCCACGATAGCAGAATGAGAAAGTAACCCCCCATATCGGCTACAATCGCTCCAGCTTTACGCAGAGCTGGCATCATCTGCGGTTCCGTGGTTGGCGAGACGAGTATATCTCCCACCTGCATTGCCTGCATTGCCTGATTGAGGTGATCGGAATCCTGATAGTCTCGTACTATTACTCTTACTCTCCCTGTAATTTTTTTTCCAGTCGAGTGAGCAACTACACCTTGAAGAAACTTTTGGCCATCACCCACACTGTCTTTGCCTCGCAAGAAGCTCTTAATTATTGCTATCGCATCATTTCCAGACCAGAGTTGGAGATGCCCACCCTCATCACAGTAGTGAGCATAAGCTTTCTGACGATTCTTGATGTCAGTTTCACTCAGACACTTTCCCTGTATGAGTTCCATGACCTCATCTTGACGATACCAAGCCACTTCGTCAGCAGTGTGCCCTACAGAGTCTCCGACTTGCTGTATCAAAAGCGAAAAACAACCGTCATCAGCAAAAAATACTGGATCGAGGTCGGCTCGAATACGGTTTTTCTCTTGAGCAACATAGTCAGCCTTCATTCTTGCTTCCTCATCATGTGAGGCGGCAAGAAATACCTCGTCCCAAAACTCCGCGTCAAAGAAATAGTAGTAGCTACAGATCTGTTTCAATAACTCCAAAATTTCCTTGACCAGCACTTCAATATTTTCCTTCGATATTTTTCTGACCTTCTGATTCACTAGAAGCACTAAATTATCAATCATTCTGGTACGAGCCTTGAGATCATCTAGCGTCATCTCCATTCCTTGCTGCCGCATGGCTGCTATGTGCCCTCTACTCATAAATACTCTGCGTGATCCATCACGGTAGTAACCAAAAGATCCAGGGGGGCAATAGCCTCGGGTCACGATATCCTCAAAAAGAAATCTGGCTCCACCCGATTCAAATGTCAGCATGTATTCACTCGGCTCTGGAATATCTTTTCCCTTGTTCATTATTCGCACCACTCCATTATCCGCATCCACTTCCACAAAGTCGCCATCTTTCAAAACTTGGGTCGCAATTTTGGTTCCTATGATACAGGGTTTTTTCATCTCTCGAGCGACGATAGCGGCGTGACACATGATCCCGCCTTCATCGGTGACGAAAGCAGCGGCTTTCTGCATAGCCGAAACAAAATCTGGAGTGGTCATTGGTGACACCATAATCTCACCCTCGCTTAATGCCGCCATCTGACGCATATTCTTTATGATTCGCACTCGTCCACGGACCATCCCGCCGTAGGCGACTTGACCAAAAAACTCCGAGGTCCGCGTATCATTATTTGAAACACCCTCAAACACATACTCCGCATGCTCATCGACAAATTGTTGCAGTGATGAAAAAGATACTTCTTTTCCGTCGATCATAATGATTCCTGATGCGCGCTTTTCCAAAATCTCATCCGTTGGAATATCAGGGAACTCTTCCAAGAGAACAAGGTTCCCAAGCGCCCGCTTGGCGCCCAAGGCCTCAATACAGTCTTTGATATACTCATCATTGCCAGCATAAAAGTTGTCATGCTCACGCAGGCTCAAGGCCCGTTTTCTGACGTCGGCCGGTGTGCGTTCATCGACGCCGCTATAGTACCAGAGGGAGAAAAGTAACAACGCCTTTCGCAAGACAGCAGCATACTGACGCAGCACTTCTTTGTCCTTCGTCGCTCCCCTTTTCCAGTATCCTTCAATATCCTTCAACAGTGTCTGATACTCTGAAATGACACCTTCTATAAAACTGATATCGGCCTGATTCTTCTGTAGGAGCCAATCAAGAAAACAATTCAACCCCTCCGCATGCTCCCAGATCTGCAGATTTTCTCCAGTAACATACAGGGCGATAACTGGCCGGGCAGAATTCTCAAATCCGTACTTCTCCGTCACATCATCGGTGAGTGCGAGCACCCAGGATTGCTCGAGCACTAAAGAAAAGTCACGTTCGTAACTTTTCTTGAACACGATTCCCGTTCCCTTGCCGAGTAGTTTCTCGATCTCGATGTTGAATATTTTTTCGAGAACCGTATCCTCCACTCCGACGAATAGCTCATTCCCAACAAAAAAGAATCCTCGCTTCCGTTCCTGCAGTTCAGCGGCATCAGGAAATTTTCCAGACCGTATTTCCTCAGTTCGAAGGACTACTACTAGCTCCCCAAGCTCCGGGTGGAGCGCTCGAAGCGAAGCACGGATGACTCTATCGGCTCCTGCTGAAAGATCATTCGTTTTTTCACGCACCGACCGAAGAGATGATACATCGAGTCCCTGTAATTCCTCTTCTGACATTTCCATGAGCCACCAGAAAGCCTCGAACCAAGGGTAAAATTGTTCCAATTCATCAAGAAATCGCACCAACTCATCATGATTCAAAAGTTTTTTGTTTTCGTAGGCCGGCTGAATAAACCTGAGTTTCTCTGGTACTGTTTTGGCAAGCATCGAAATAAACTCGTGATCCTCTCGAGCTTTCCGCAAAAGTTCAGCTTGCACCCATTCGATTCCCAAAAAATTATAATAAGCGCTCACCGTTTCTTCTTTCCTTTCAAAAAGGATGTAGGGAAAATATGGTTGCTTCTCTTTGGTCCATTCCTTTTCCACAATCGTTTCACCACGATACCAAGCTTCGATAGATGCTAAGCAAAAATCTCGGGTAAAAGTTTTGGTGAGCAAAGATCTCTTTCGTATATCTTCTTTGTTAGTAAGTGTCGTAATCGGGCGAGACTGGACGATATAAAATTTTCCTGATTCGTACGCCCATTCGATATCACAAGGGAAACCATAGTGTTGTTCAATAGTAACGATGATTTCGGAAAGTTCGAGAATCTGCTCGTCAGTAAGTTTCTGTTTTTCCTGTTTCAGTGTTTCAATTTTCTGCCACTCATTCGCAACGTGAACAGCACGGTAAATTCCCCGCTCTTGCACGACGATATTTTTATCTACGATGCGCCGCGGGCTTTTCTCGACCACATAACTATCCGGCGTGATCTGTCCCGAAACAATCGCTTCACCGAGTCCATATCCGGCTTCGATGATGAGCTGATTCCTATCCTCAGTCACCGGATGCACAGAAAACGCAATCCCAGACACTTCACTTGCCACCATCTTTTGTACCACAACCGCCACTGATATTTTCGCATCATGTAATCCTTGTTCGAAACGATAAAAAATAGCGCGCGGAGTAAAGAGCGATGCCCAGCACCTCTGCACATTGACAAGTAACGTAGTCTCCGTCGTATTAAGAAAACTATCAAGCTGTCCCGCCCAGGCGGCGCTCGCCGAATCTTCGGCCGTGGCACTCGAGCGCACCGCTACATATTCGGTACCAAGTTCTTTGAAATGTTTCAAGACATCAAAAACGATATCCTCCGGCATCTTGGCTTCCAAAATCATTTTTTGAATCCGCTCCGAGGCATGCTCCACTGTATGCATCGCCTCTTTGTCCACGGTATGGAGAATAGTATCAATCTCAGAAACAAGATCAGTCTCTCGTAAGAACTGCTCAAAGACCTCAGAAAGCACAACAAACCCAGGCGGCACCGGTATACCAGCCCGAGTCATTTCCCCAAGCGATGCCCCTTTGCCACCAGCAATAAGAGCATCGCCTTTCCCAAGCTCAGAGAAAATTTTTATAGACATACGAGGAAATTATTTCCCTTTTTGACGCTCTCTCCTTATTTGCATCAATTCAAGTGGTTCAACAAACTTCATTGTTTCTGGTTTGACGATAAAATCCTCAACGACGGCGCCTCCTACTGTGATGTGCTGTATAATCTCCTGCACCAGATGTTCCGGTGCGCTCGCACCTGCACTCATGCCTACCGTCTTCACATTTTCAAACCACCGTGGGTCAAGCTCGCTTACATCGTCCACCAAATAGGAAGAGGCGCCATACGCCTTAGCTGTCTCCATGAGGCGTGTTGAATTAGAAGAAGCACGTGACCCAACGATGAGCACTAGATCACACGCCTTGGCCAACTCTTTCACTGCCTCCTGACGATTGGTCGTCGCGTAACAGATATCTTCAAGTGGTGGAGCAATAATCTGTGGGTACTTTGTTTTTAGAGCGTCAATCACTTCGCGCGTATCATCAAGCGACAGGGTCGTCTGTGTCAGATAGATTAATTTTTCTGGTTGACCCAGATCAAGCTTCTGTACATCTTCCACAGTTTCAATAATAGGGATCACCACACCAGGCGCTTCTCCTAAAACCCCCACCCCTTCGATGTGTCCCTGATGACCAATATAAATAATAGTATAGCCGTCTTTGAGAAAACGCTGC
Organism: Candidatus Moraniibacteriota bacterium; assembly: GCA_043739895.1. Taxonomy (GTDB): domain Bacteria; phylum Patescibacteriota; class Minisyncoccia; order Moranbacterales; family UBA1568; genus UBA1568. Next base: position 2,804 of record JAYUDH010000117.1, on the reverse strand, counting down.
ACTTCGAGGTGAACCTTAGTGACGAGTGGGCAAGTCGCGTCAATGAGTCGCATGCCGCGCGCCCGCGCCTCGACATAATGCGTCGGCGGTGAACCATGTGCCGAAAAAACCACCACTGCTCCATCGGGCGCCTCTGATAATTGCTCGATGGTGATGGCCCCTTTTTCCTCGAGAGCCTTCACGACATACTTGTTGTGAACAATCTCGTGCTTTACGTAGACTGGCGTACCAAAAATCTGGAGCGTATCCTCCACCGCTTTCACGGCCCGTGCTACCCCGGCACAGAAACCTCGTGGACTCGCTAATAATACTTTCTTTACCGTGTTCATAGCATTCATGTTCAATCTTTATAACCATACCCCCTCATTATACCAGTTTCAGAGTCTATGATAAAATGCCACTATTCAAAGAAAAATATGACTGAACCAAGCAAACAATACTCCGTCGGCATGGTTTTTGGCGTTTTTGATGGCCTCCATCAGGGGCACCACTATTTCCTAAGAGAGGCTCAGGAAAAATGCGATACCCTCATTATCGTGGTCGCTCACCCAAAAATAGTAAAAGCACTCAAGCAACACTCCCCGCTTCATAGCCTGGAAACACGGGTGCAAACTATTCAAAAGGCTTTCCATCAAGCAACCGTTACTTCAGGCGATACAAACATTGGCACCTGGAGCGCTCTCAAGAAACACCATCCTGATATTGTTTTTCTCGGTTATGATCAGGAACGACTCGGGCAAGAATTGGAAAAAATAGGGGTACGTTCGATGTTTATCACCGCACACTCCCCAGAAATATATAAATCCAGCCTCCTCAATAGAAGAACGACGATCATCGCTTAGCCCTTGATCAGCGTGCCAACAAATTTCTTGCCAGCAATATAATTGGTCACATTGGTCAGATCGCCACCGTTCATGATGGCTACTTCCATATCTTCTTTTTCAGCCATCTGTGAAGCAATGGGGTCAAAAGGGACGTTCATCCCTGGATTCCACTTGCTCCCTACGATTTTACGGAAAGCCTTCCACGAGAGCGCATCGTAAGGGACAGCATCGGCATGGAGACGAGGGTCCTTGTCGTAGACGCGCTCGATATTGGACAGGTTAATAATGCGTTTCACATCCAAATATTTTCCGATCACCACGGCATCGAAGTCAGTAGAAAATCCTGGGCGCCAGCCGGCCGCCACGAGGATCGGTTCTGGTGCTGCATAAAAATCCTCCAGGTCATGAGGGTTGGTATTGATCCTTGGGTGGGCATACTCACGAAAAATAGTACGCACCAAATGAGCGTTCATGCGGGTAGCATGAATCCCGAGCCAATCACTGTCTTCATCAGTAATACCAGTTACCTGACCCGCCGCCTCAATATAGCGACGTGCCGTCTTGCCGCCACCAGTGACGAGAATAAAACGATAGCCTTTTTTAATATGGGAGATAACAAATTTTTTGAAATTTCCGACAAATTCGGCGTCAATCCCCTCTGGTACCAAGAGTGATCCACCGAGAGAAATAATGATACGCTCCTTCTCCTTTTTTGGATGAGTAGCCATGACGGAAAATAACAAAAAAATTATTCCTGAAAAAATGCGATAAGTTCGTCGAATGAAACCTCCTTCGCTTCACTCTCTGTACGTTTCTTGACCTCAGCTCTCCCTGACTCAAGCGAGCGCTTCCCAACAACCACACGGTACGGCATACCCAAAAGATCGCTCTCGGCAAATTTCTCCCCCGCCCGCATATCACGATCATCATAGAGCACTTCGATTCCCGCTTTGGCCAGTGTCTCATAGATCTCCAAAGCCTTTTCGTCTGCCCCAAGTGATAGGAGATGCACCTGAAACGGCGCCACTGCCTCAGGCCACACGAGACCCGATTCATCAGAAAGTATCTCTGCAATCGTCCCCATAACTCGAGCAGGTCCAATACCATAACATCCCATAATGGCTGGTACCGCTCCACCTTGCTCATCTTTATAATTCAAATGAAGAGTATCAGAAAATCTTGTTCCTAAACTAAAAATATTTCCTACCTCGATAGATTTCTTTTCTACCAAATCTTCCCGCTTTAATCCGAGATCAGTTAATACTTCATCATTCAATACTTCGACATTCAGGGCCTGTCCGCTTTTCTCATCAACATAAATGATATCTTCACCAGCATCACTCACTGTTTGAAATTCCTCGGAGTATTTACTGAAAGCCCCTCCCGATGCAAAAGTAGGGTAAGTCACTTCACCCAAACCAACCCGTTTGAAAACTTCAATATACGCACCGCGCACCGAGGCGTACAACTTATCATGCTCTTCCTGCGTACGAGCAAAAGAATAGAGATCCTTCATGATAAACTCGCGCGTCCGCATGATACCACTCTTGGCTCGCGTCTCATTGCGAAACTTATTCTGAAATTGATAGGCCAATACCGGAAAATCACGATACGAACTGATGTGCTGAGTCATGATCTGAGTAATCGGCTCCTCATGAGACCAGGCTAAGCCAAGCTCGGTACCACTTTTCAGTTTCGTTTTAAACCAAATATCTACTTTCTCATCATTCCACCGATCAGATTTCTCCCACAGTTCCTTGTCCTGCAGCGACGTGAGGGACACCTCCTGCCCACCTACTCTGTTCATCTCCTCGCGAATTACTCCCATCACCTTATTCATGGTTCGTAGCCCCAAAGGGAGAAATGAGTATACCCCGGCCATTTCCTTGTGAATAAACCCGGCCCGAAGCAACAATTGAGCATTGCGGCTCACTTCATCCTTGGGTGCTTCTTTTTTCGTCTTGGTAAACAATTGTGATT
>JAYUDH010000116.1:0-2729 GCA_043739895.1 Candidatus Moraniibacteriota bacterium | reverse complement strand
AGCGCCATATCTTTCGGTAATTATACCTGCATACAAAGAAGGGGAACGCATTGGGCGGAATCTTTTAGAAATCGACAAGTACCTCAAGAGCAAGAACTACAGCTACGAAATTATTGTGGTGGTGGACGGTTCACCAGATAATACCGCTGAGGTATCGAGGAATTATGCTCTGCAAATACCTTTTCTCCGAGTGATTGATAATGCAGAAAATCATGGCAAGGGTTATGTTGTCCGTCAGGGATTGCTTGAGGCAACGGGAAAATACCGGGTTTTTCTCGATGCTGATGGTTCGACGTCCATTACTCATCTTGATACCTTTCTCCCTCAATTAGAGGCGGGTACTGACGTGGTTATTGGTTCACGAAAGGTAGAAGGGTCCTTTATTCAGGTACACCAACCCAAGCACAGAGAAATAATGGGGGAGGGAGGGAACTGGCTCATCCGTATCGTTTTGGGGTTATGGAGTTACCCTGATACACAGTGCGGTTTTAAGATGCTTTCGGGTGTTGCGGCAGAGGAGGTAGCGAGCCGGATGGTCGTAGACCGCTTTGGTTTTGATTTTGAACTCGTGATTCTCTCGATCAAGCTGGGCTTTAAGGTGAAGCAGATGCCGGTACGCTGGATGAATGAAGAGGGATCGACAGTGTCACTTACTGGTCCGAACGGTTTTATTCAGGTACTTATCGATCTCTTTAAGACTAAATGGAGATTATTGAGCGGAACGTACCGCATTACGGACTATACGAAGCGTGAACACGTAACAGTATAGTAGAGTCTCGATTGATCAAAAAAACAAAGCAAAAAAAAGAAAAAAATGACAACATCGCAAGAAAAAACAATTAAGGAGTCTCCTCAGGAATCGGAATTACGACAAGATATTGTTACCGGAGATTGGGTGGTTATTGCGACTGGTCGTGCTAAGCGTCCGGATGCTTTTAAACAGATGGAGCGTATTCCGACAGAGACTGCTGTGGCGGACCCTTTTGAAAATCCAGAGTCGAGCGAACAAGAAAAGGATGTTTTGATTTATCGTCGTGAAGATGGTGATTGGAGTCTCCGAGTTTTTCCCAATAAGTACCCAGCTTTTTCTCGGGGTAAAGCAGTGAAGGAGCTCTCCGAAGGTCCTTACTTCTCTATGAATGGTGTTGGATATCATGAAGTAGTAGTCACACGTGATGCTCATCGTTCTTTAGCAGAGCTTGAGACCTGGCAGGTGGCTGAAGTGATAGATGCCTACCAGGACCGTTACTTGGCCCTCATGAATAAGAAGAGCGTTAATTATATTCAGGTTATTCATAATCACGGCAAAGAAGCGGGTGCCTCGCTTTCCCACCCCCATTCGCAACTGATGGCGATCCCCGTGGTCTCGCCGTATATTGAGTTGGAGCTTGATGGAGCGGAGAGTTATTTTCAGAGTAATCACACTTCAGTTTACAGTGTGATCGCTGAATACGAAGGAGCACACCAGAAGCGAGTAATCTTTGAAAATGATCATTTCATTGCTTTTTGTCCCTTTGCTTCACGTGGCGCCTTTGAAATTATGATTCTTGGGAAACGGCACAATCCTTATTTCGAACGCATTACGGATGAGGAGAAGTTCGCCTGTGCAGAAGCGCTCCGTGCTGCTCTTCGGAGTCTCTATCATGGATTAAATGATCCGGCCTATAACTTCTATATTCATTCCGCGCCCTGTGATGGTCGTGAATATCCTCATTATCAGTGGCACATAGAAATTTTGCCGCATACTTCAACCTGGGGAGGGTTGGAACTGGCTACTGGTATAGAAGTTTCGACGATTCAGCCAGAGGTGGCTGCCCCCTATTTACGTTCAGTGTTAACTGCTCTCTAGATTTTTCCTGTATGCGCACTTTTTTTGTTGTTGGAAACCTCAAGATGAATATGCTGTCGCGCGAAGAAGCGCTCCAGTATGTTTCTGTTTTGAAGCGGGAGATAAAGGAAAAACACTATCAGTATGTGAAAAGTATACTGTGTCCGCCTTTTTTGTATATTCCCCATTTTCTTTCTCTTCCTCAGGGGATAGAGTGTGGTGCTCAGGATGTCTTTTGGGAAAAAAGCGGTGCCTATACAGGAGAGATATCTCCTTTGATGCTCAAAAATGCTGGGGTGACATCGGTAATTATTGGTCATAGTGAACGAAGAACATACCAGGGGGAGACAAATGAGATCGTGAAAAAAAAGGTGTCAGCTGCCCTCAAGCATTTATTGATACCAATCGTGTGCATTGGTGAAACAGACGGGGAACGGCATCGTGACGAGACGGCTCGTGTTCTGACACTCCAAGTACGGAGTATTTTTTCTGGGCTCTCTAAATTGCAGGCAGAAAAAATTATCATTGCCTACGAACCGCGCTGGGCTGTGGGGACGGATCATCTCCCTACCTCGCAGGAAATTTTGCAGGTACGGGTACTTTTGCGCAAGATATTAACAGAAGAGTTTGAGGCGGAAACGGCCGAAAGGATTGTCATGCTCTATGGCGGATCGGTAAAAAGCTCTTTTCTCCCGCAGGTGGCTTGGGAGGCTGGTATGGACGGTGTTTTGGTGGGGCGGGAGAGTCTCTTTCCTTATGAGATCGCGAAAATGATGAATCTCCTTGAGGAGCAAGCCATTATTGAACAAGAAGAAAAAATTGGTAAATAAAAATATATGCTCGTAAATGTGAAGGAGATGCTCGAAAAGGCCAAGGCGGGCGGGTATGCCGTGGGGGCTTT
>JAYUDH010000115.1:0-2759 GCA_043739895.1 Candidatus Moraniibacteriota bacterium | reverse complement strand
GTGGGTCATGGTGAACTCCTCGTTCCTCACGAAGAAGAATATCAGCGTCTCGTTGCTTTTTTATCTCAAGCTACTTCACTATGAAACCTATTGTTGTCACCTCCGGACAGGCGTTTGCTGATATTGACGCCGTTGCCTGTGCCATCGCCTATGCCGAGCTTCTCACCCTCGAAGGGAGAAAAGCTCAAGTTGTTTTCCCAGGGACACTCAATAACAGTGTTACCGAATCCATAAAATCTTGGGGACTGACGTATCAAACCACCCCCACTCATACCGAGAGTGAGTACGTTCTCGTTGATGTTTCTGATCCAGAATACATCGCCTCTTGCGCTAAAGAAGGAATTATCACAGAGGTCTACGATCACCACCCTGGCTTTGAATCTTACTGGGAACAAAAAATCGGGGACGGTGCGCATATAGAACCGATCGGCGCGGCAGCCACTCTCATCTGGGAGACATTCAAAAAACACGGCCAATCCAAAAATATTTCAGAACACAGCGCCAAACTCCTCGCCGTTGCTATCCTCTCTAATACCCTAAACTTCGGTGCTCACATCACACATGAGCGCGACCATACTGCTTATGCTGAACTTCAGGCGCGCTTTCCGCTCTCGGACGAATGGATCAAAGACTACTTTACTGAACAAGAAAAGGCGGCACTACATAATGTCCGCGAATCAATCATCAGTGATACGAAAGTCCTCACACTTCCAGGGCTTTCGTTCTCGTTCACTGTTGGTCAACTAGAGTTGTGGGATGGGAGTACTTTTTTGAAAAATAACACAGAGACTATTTGCTCAACCCTCGAAAGTTTTGGCCATGACCACTGGATCATGAGCATCCCGAGCCTCTCAGAAAAAAGAATCACTTTTATACAGAAAATGAAACGCTCAAAAAACTCTTTTCCCAAGCGCTTGATATGACATTTGATGGTCACTTTGCTATCTCTCCCCGCCTCTGGCTTCGCAAAGAAATTATCAAAAAACTATCCTAGCTATTTCATTGCAACCGCTGTACCAGCCACAAAGCCTGTGGTCCAGCAGAGCTGGAGACTATAGCCGCCTGATGGACGATCAATATTCAAAACATCACCAACAAGATAGAGATTGGGGTAAAGGCGCGAGCGCATGTATTTGAAATCCACTTCCTCCAATGCCACCCCACCACTCGTCACGATAGCCTTGTCCTCGCCAAGGATACCTGAAACCGTCATAGAAAGCTCCTTCGCCAAACGCACGAGCGCCAAACGCTCGTCCCGGCTGATACTGTGCACTGGCTTCTCCGGATTAATCTTAGCCAGTTTCAAAAAAACAGGCACAAGAAGTGGCATAACAAAACCCTCAAGACTGTTCTTGATCTGTTTATTCTTCTGCCCATCGAAGAGTGCCTGTAGTTCTTTATCAATGGTGCCAATATTTTTTTGTGGCATGAGGTCAAGGACGACTGTCACTTCACCATACTGCAGATACTCCGTGATATTTCGGCTCATATTAAGTACCAATGGACCCGAGAGACCAAAATGGGTAAAGAGAATCTTCCCCTTACGACTGTCCTGTTTTTTTCCTTTCTGAAAAACAGTCAGTTTTACATCAGAAAAACTCAGACCCGAAAGAGTATGGACCCACGCCTCACGAATTCGCACCGGTACCAAGGCCGGACAAGGAGCGATAACCGTGTGACCAATCATTTTCAGAAAACGAAAACCATCACCCGTTGATCCAGTTTCGGGGCGAGACTTCCCTCCGGTCGCTAGGATATAGGATGCGGCCTCTAGAAGGGTACCATTTTTCAGTCTCACTCCACTGACACGACCGTCAGCCGTCTCTAAGCCCTCCACTTCCATACCAGTGAGAATAGTTACCTGACCCTCGTTCATATAGCGTACCAGAGCGTCCCAGACTGACTGAGAGCTGTCACTAACCGGAAAGACACGCTTCTCTGCCTCGATCTTGGTTGGCATGCCATGTGCCTTAAAAAAGTCGAGTGTATCCTGTACTCCGAACTGAGAGAGTGGCGAAAAGAGAAACTTGGCAGCTACGCCAAACTTAGCCACAAAAACATGCTCATCAAATTCAGCATTAGTCACATTAGAACGTCCGCCACCCGTAATGAGAAGCTTGGTCCCTAGTGCAGCATTTTTCTCGAGAAGTGCCACCCGAGCGCCACAGGCTGCAGCCCGTCCCGCGGCCATCATACCCGCTGCTCCCCCACCAATAATGATCACATCGTATTCCATACATCTTTTCATTGAATGATAGACAATCATGACCCATAAGAGTGAAAAAGTCAATGCTTCGCCTTTTCCAAGAAACAACGATATACTGAAAAAAATGTATGACCAAAAAATTCATCCTCCTCTTTCTCTTTGTAGGAAGCACCCTTGGTGGCTACCTCCCTCTCCTGTGGGGTGAAAGCTCACTCTCCCTCTCGTCCGTCCTCTTGGGTGCCTTGGGTGGCTTCTTGGGTATTTATGTCGGCTACGCTCTTGGGAAACGTTTTGAATAAAGGCTCAGTATTCTTTTATCAAGAGCAAAAATACGCTATACTAGAGCTATAATCCTTTGCTTTTCTGTATGACCATTGACCAGTATTCGACCGTCCTCTCTGTTCTTATCCTCCTCCTTGGATCTACGACATTCCTCTCAATCATTGGATATTTCTCCTCTTCTCAGGTTCGCACTCGAATCACCCAAGTAACCTATACTACCTGGCTCAAATTGATCGGTCTTTTTGCGACTATTGCTACCATAGGCGCTCTC
>JAYUDH010000114.1:0-7476 GCA_043739895.1 Candidatus Moraniibacteriota bacterium | reverse complement strand
CGGGTACTGGAGCACTTACTTTTCCGTTAGTAGGACGGATAGAAAAATATGTGGCGCTCGAGTTTGATCATGACCTCGCTCACAGTTTACAAACGCAGTTTATTGACTCGAAGAAGGTGACGATCCTGGAGGGGAATATTCTCGATATGCACCTTGAAGCTTTATTGGAAGAAGCTGGTTTTTCTCTCCACCCCTATAAAATTATTGCCAATATTCCTTATTACATCACGGCTCCTATTATTCGGAAAATGCTTTCCTTACAGGTGCAGCCACTGTCGATGACACTTATGGTGCAAGACGAAGTAGCGGAGCGTTTGGCAGCTAAGCCGGGCGCTATGAGTCTTCTTTCTGTTATGGCACAGTACTATGCGACGGTAGAGAAAAAAATATTTGTTCCGAGAGAGTCATTTGATCCGGTACCAAAAGTGGACAGTGCAGTGATTGAAATTATTCCGAAACGCACCTACGATGCCGAAGAAGATCGTCGCGTCTTTCGATTGGTACGAGCAGGGTTTGCAGCGCGACGGAAAACTCTTGCCAATAACCTTATGACATCCTTCTCTCTGCCAAGAGATGTTGTGGAAGAAAAGATAGCGCGTCTTCATCTCCGGAGCGATGTTCGTGCTCAGGCACTTTCGGTCGAGGACTGGCAGTGTTTAGCAGAAGGGTGGGAAGTCTAAATAAGAAAGAAAGCGATGATACTTCCGTAAAAAATAGTAAGGAGAAGAATAAGACTCGGGAGTTTTCGAAAAGCAAAAAAGGATTTCTCATCGGGAGATCCTTTTTGTATGGTCAAAAAAGAAAGTCCGCCAACAATGAGAGCGGGAAAAAAGAGTCCGCGCATGTTCAGGAGAAAGGGGCTTCCCATGTAGAGAAGAAAAAGGAGACTTCCGATGACCTGCTTGGCGAGTAGTTCGCCAAGCAATACGGGGAGCGTCAGGACGTGGTCTTTTTTATCACCGGCTATGTCTTTGAAATCTTTGATGGGGAGCACGAGAAAGTAAGCCAAGAAGAGGTATGCGAGGAGCGGGAGAGGGAGACCTTCGATACTGTGCGATGGGGCTATGGACACAAACCCTGTAATGAGCACGAGCATACCAGCCGCCGAAGCAAAGAGGGTGGCGAAGAGGGGATACTGCTTGAGTCTCAGTGGTGGTGCGGAATAGAGCAGGGCTAGCGCCTGATAGGCTATAAGTATGAGGAGTGCTGAGAAGCTGACGATACCAGAAAAGACGAGCGAGGCAATGAAAAAAAGGATACCAAAAAGAGGGTAGAGTTCTTGGGGAATGGTCTCTTGTATGAGTGGTCGTGATGGATTGGTCATCTGATCAATCGCAGTATCATGGAGGTCGTTGACGATGACCGAGGCGAGCCAGGCACACTCAACAGCAAGGAGCAGGACTCCAATACTGAGAGATGAAAACAGAGTGAGAGTGAAATGATCGACAGAAAAAAAGAGGGCAAGGAGGATTCCTAAGAACAGTAGGCCACCATGGTAGACGAGTTGAGGGAAGCGAGCGTTTCTCACCAGGGCCCAAAAGTAACGGGGAAAATGACGGAAGAGAAAGATGATGGATAAAATGCTTATCAGGAGAGCGTAGACCAGGCTCATTTTGAGGTTGAGGACGCTCCGAAAGTTATCGAGATCACGACCCAAAACATGCTCAGGGGAAAGAAAGAGGGCGGCGACGTCGTTACTCGTAATAGTGAGGAGTCCTTTGGTAGGTGAGAGGACCAAGAGAGTGACCCAGGCGGGGAAAGTGCCGAGAATAAAAAGAACGGTGTAGGTGAGGAGTGCGGCGAGAGAGGTTATCCTGAGACTTTTTGTTTTGAGGAAGGCGTAGAGAGCTACTCCCATGGTGACGAGCACCACCTCGATGCGGACACCGTAAGTGATGCCAATATCAGGGGTATCACCGAAGAGCGTGAAGAAGCGCTGAAACAGGCCAAATAGTCCATCAAATTCATAGAAACTCCAAAAACGCCCTTGTCCAATAATGAGGGTATCAAGGATCGGCGGAGTGAGGATGATGAGAAATCCAAAGAGGAGGATGTTGATTGTTTTTTTGAGATCGCTAGCACCAGCAAAGCGGACGACGGGGATCAGGAGAATAAAAGAACACAGAAAGAAGAGGAGAGTATGGGTAAATTCAAAAAAGAAAAAGAAAAAAGAGTGTTCGCTAAAGAGTCCAAGAGTATTCTCCACTGTCAGGCGAGCAATGATGAGAGCCAAGAAGGCCACAATGAAAGAGCCGAAGGTGAGGGGAGCGCGTTCAACACGGTTGATGAGGCGAAGGAGAAAGTGTTTCATAGGGCTATTTTAGCACAAGTAGGCGAGGATAGAGAGAACGTCATCTCTATGATAGAATAGGAAGGTTCTCTTGACGATATAATAGACGATGCATGAAATTTTGGGAAAATGGGCTGAATCCAGAGCAACTACGTGCTGTCCTGACAACTGAAGGGGCGGTTTTGATTTTGGCTGGAGCGGGCTCGGGCAAGACCAAGACGCTCACTCATCGCATTGCCTACCTTATTGATGAAAAAAAGGTGAATCCTCAGCATATTCTGGCAGTAACCTTTACCAACAAGGCTGCTCAGGAGATGCGCGAACGTATCGAGAAACTCCTCTCGCAGAGTGAGGCAGCAGAGTATGGTGCACTGGTGCTTCCAACGCATATTGGTACTTTTCATAATATTTGCGCCAAAATCCTCCGGAAAGAGATCGAAGTATTGGGCTATGGGCGAAACTTCAATATTATTGATGATCAGGATCAGCAGTCGATAGTAAAGAAAGCGATGAAGGAGTTTGAAATGGATCCAGACCAGGTGAAGCCACGTTCACTGCTCGAAGCCATTTCAAAAGCCAAGAACGCTCAGATGGAACCAGACCAGTACCTTCTTCAAACAGGGAGTTACTATGAGGAGCTGGCAGCCAAGGTTTATGGACGCTATCAGAAAGAACTCGAGACTACCAATGCCCTCGATTTTGATGATCTCATTCGTTTGGCAGTGAAGCTCTTTCAGGAGCACTCGACGGTACTTGCTCGCTACCAAGAGCAGTTTCGCTACGTGATGGTCGATGAGTATCAGGATACCAACTCTCTTCAGTATACCCTCGTACATCTTTTGGCTAAGAAGCATGGAAATATTTTTGTGATTGGTGATGATTATCAGTCAATTTATGGCTGGCGTCAGGCGGATATCCGTAATATTCTCAATTTTGAAAAAGACTACCCCGAGGCAGCTGTGATCGTTCTCGATCAAAACTATCGTTCTACCCAGGTGATTCTCGATGCTGCACAGGGGGTGATTGAAAAAAACGTTCATCAGCGCCACAAAAAGTTGTGGACAGAAACAAAGTCAGGGGAACAGATCATTCTTTGTCCGGCGGAAGATGAAGAGGCCGAGGCTCGTTTTGTCGCAGAGACAATCAAAAGTGATATGGCGGCAGGAAAAAAAGCCCATGATTTTGCAGTGCTCTATCGTACCAATGCTCAGTCTCGCATGGTAGAAGAAATGTTTCTTCGCTACTCTATCAACTATCGCATCGTAGGCGGACTCAAATTCTACCAGCGTAAGGAAATCAAGGATGTTATTTCATATGTGAAGCTTTTGCAGAACCCTAAAGATGTTTTGGCTTTGGAACGCATTGTGAATGAGCCAAAACGTGGTATCGGCAAGGCAACGCTCGATCGTTGGATCGACTTTTCACGGAGAGAGGATATAAGTGTCATGGAGGCGGCCTACCAATTGTCATCGGAAACGAGCGACCTTCGGGATGGCAAGATCAAGGCGATCAAAGCATTTGCTGATATATTTCTCAAGATTCGTGCCGTTATGGAGACGCGGCCAGAATTGAAATTCCCTGAACTTCTCGACCTTCTGACCAAAGAGAGTGGATTTTTTGAGAGCTTGGCTGATGGTACCAGTGAAGGGGAGGTGCGCCAAGAGAACGTCCGGGAGCTTCTCTCAGTCGCAAAGAAGTATACCGAAGAAGATATCGACCAGGCTCTAGAACGGTTCTTGGAAGAGGTGGCACTGTCGTCTGATACCGATGAGATTAATCGCGATAGCGAAGCGGTACACGTGATGACCATTCATAGTTCCAAGGGGTTGGAATTTCCAGTGGTCTTTATTCTTGGTCTCGAAGAGGGGATCTTCCCCCATTCGCGGAGCGCCCTTTCGCCCCATGAGCTTGAGGAGGAGCGACGCCTCATGTATGTCGGCCTTACTCGCGCCAAAGAAAAAATCTGTCTTTTATATACTGAGCAGCGGACTATTTTTGGCTCGACACAAGTCAATCCTCCCTCACGATTCATCGCCGAAATACCGAGTCATCTCATCGAGGAGAAAGAAATGATGCGTTCGGGGATGCTTGGGAAGCGTTATTTTCAAAAATCGTTCCATCGTTTTCCAGGGACGACAAAGAAAACTCCTTTTCCTTCCCAAGAGGAAAGAAAAGAAGGGAGTGTCACTTCAGCGCCACTGGCCGCTTCCGATGTGCGGCCCGGTGATATGGTGGAGCACCCTCAGTTTGGTTCAGGGCTCATCGTCTCGATTGCGGGGACGTTGGCCACGATTGCCTTCAAGCGTTCTGGTGTCAAGAAGATGATGCTCGGTGTCGCCCCTCTCTCAAAAAACTCTAAAAATATCTAGGCGGTACTTTTCTTTTTTCTTCGCAACGCATGAAAAGACTGATGGACTTCTTTCAGGTGTTCATTGGTGACATGGGTGTAGATCTGGGTGGTGGTGATCGAGGCATGACCGAGCATCGACTGTACCGAGCGGATATCGGCGCCGTTCATAAGGAGGTCGGTGGCGAAGCTGTGGCGGAGGGTGTGAGGATGAACGTTTTTGATAATCCCCGCTTTGGTGGCGTAGTATTTGACGATGCGGGCAACGCTTCTCGTGGTGAGGCGGAGCGTCTCTCGTTTACTGTTTGTTCTATTGACCAGACCCTTTTTGGGATAGGAAATAAAGAGCGCCTTATCGACATCACTTCGCAGAGCGAGGGAGGCCTGGAGGGCCTTTTTGGCATCGGGTGAGATAAAAACGATTCGGAGTTTGCGCCCTTTTCCGCGAATACTGAACTCTTCTTTTTCCAGATTGACATGATCCCGGTCGAGACTGACGAGCTCAGAAACACGTAGCCCCGAGGAAAAGAGGAGTTCGAGAATAGCTCGATCACGGAGGAGTTTGGGCGTGGTGCCAGTAGCAGCCCCGAGGAGGCGCATTACCTCGTCGTATTCCAGGAAGTCGATTTGGCGATCTTCGGCTTTCCCTACTTCGATTTTTTCCGCTGCCAGAACGACAATATCCTGTTTCGCGAGGTATTTGAGAAAGGTGCGAAGGACAATAGCATGGTAAGACTGGGTGTTTTTTTTGAGACTTTCCCCCTGGCGGTTTGTTTTTCGATTGAGAAAGACACGGTAGGCACGAACTTTTTCGGCAGTGATGTCGGCTGGCACCTGGATGTTCCCCCAGGAAAAAAAGGAACCGAGAACATGGCTGTAACTTTCCAGTGTTCGCTTGGAGCGGCTGAGTTCGATCTCTAGGTGTTCGGTGAAGCGCTTGGCGAGTTCTTCGATTTCATTTTTTGGGTGTTCGAAGAAAGGCATAAAAAAAGAGTGAAAAAAGAAACGATACAAGGTCATTGTAGCATAGTGGGCGGACGGAGGATGTCTCGCCTTTCTTGGACAGAGTTTCTCTCTCCTTAAGGGCAGGGGACTGATTCGACAGAAAAGGACAGAAAGTTATACACAGTTAGAATGCTTTATATAAAGGTAAATAGTTGAAAATTGACTCTTTTTTCCTTGACGCTTCCTTCTCAAAAAGCTATACTGACCTTTGTAAAAATTAGGGAAAAAGCTGCGATGGATGTTTTCGGTCGGATTCCTTCCGCCGAACCATTCTCAGGGTTTTTTCTAATCGAAAGGCAGACGTTTTATAATAAAACGAAATAAGCAGGATGAAAGGACGTTTTTCTTTTCTCTGGTGAATCGATGCCGGTCAATTTTTGGCAGAGGTATCGAAGGCACGGAGAAGAAATGGAGCACCACGTTCTCTCTCCACGCTTTGCATACTCGCATCCATCGTTTTCAGACACGCTTCCTGGTCTTTATCAAGGAGGTTTCTGGCTATCGGGTGGTGCGGTTGTTTCGTAGTTATTCTGCCTTCTCTATTGTTACTTCGAGCGCCCTCTTGGTTTCGGCCAGTAACTTTACCCAGGGGAAAGACTCCGAAAGCCTCCTTTTTGGCTATATTAATGGCCAGGGGTCAGCCGTGGAAGCCAATCTTTCTCCGAAACACCGTATTGCCGCTCAGGTGAGTAAAAAAGAAAATCTTTCCTTGGTACCACTCCAGAACGCGGTTAATACCATCGACCCCGAACAAAAAGACGAAACCTCGCTCTTCGATATTGAGAGTAGTGCGCTCCAGAATCAGGTTATGCTCTCAACGCAGAGTGGGTCGGGGATTGCTCGGGACCCGGAGGAAGATGGCGGGGTGAAGATCTACACGATCCTCTCTGGTGATACGGTGAGTGGTATTGCCGCCAAAAATGGTATCACGGTCAACACCATTCTGTGGGCCAATGATATGGACAACGTGGACCAGATCAAGCCCGGAGATCAGATATTTATCCTGCCGGTAGCTGGTTTGACCTATGCGGTGAAGTCAGGGGATACCCTCGATTCGATTGCTACGAAGTACAAAGCAGACAAAGAAAAAATTATTGCCTTCAATGAATTACCCGCCAATGGAGAAATAGAGCCAGGAAGTGTCATCATCATCCCTGATGGCAAAAAGGATGACGTACCAAAGCCAACAACTCCGGACAGTGGTCTGGAACGGCGCCAGTATGCCACTTCGACCGGCGGGGCAGCGACTGACATTTCCTCTGGTTTTAAACGGCTCGATGGCAAGGCGGGAAGCGGACATCGGTTTCCCTATGGGTATTGTACCTGGTATGTGGCTCAAAAGCGCTATGTGCCATGGAATGGTAACGCTGGTACCTGGCTCTATAAGGCCAAGGCGCTTGGCTACAAGACCGGGCGTACCCCAGCTGTCGGCGCTATGGTAGTAACAACAGAAAACCGTTTCTATGGTCACGTGGCTTTGGTAGAAAAAGTAAGTGGTGATAACATCACGGTGAGCGAAATGAACTATACTGGTTGGGCCAAGAAGAGCTCCCGGACACTCTCTGGTTCGAGCCGGGTGATCAAGGGGTTCATCTATTAGTACTCCATCATACGTTGTGATGATTGTAATAGAAACAGAAGAGTTCTCCCAGAGAGAACTTTTTTGTTTTTTGTACGGTCATGGTATAATTTGAGCTGAAGAACTCTCTTCTCTCTCAAAAAAGAAAGTTGTATTGTTGTGCATCGTATGTTTTTCTCAAAAAATAAAAAACACAATCTGAGGGTTTTTTCATTCTCCTCGCTCATTTTTTTGGTGGGTGTCTTTTTGTTTTCG
>JAYUDH010000113.1:0-2818 GCA_043739895.1 Candidatus Moraniibacteriota bacterium | reverse complement strand
TGGAAAAACTGGAACAGGGAGTATCCTGCCACAAGCCACAGGGCGAGGAATAGGAGGCTGTTGAGAGTTGACTTGGTCATACAGAGCCTTTCTTGGCTTGGTTGAGGATCTGGTTTGGAAGGTACGAATGCACATTATAGCAAATTTTTGATAAAAAGTCAATGGTGTGGGCGGGGGTGGAAAGATGCTAAAATACAGGTGTTAACGTTGATGTCTTCTCTATGTCGTACCAGGTGGGAAAAAATATCGTAGCGACTGTGACCTACTATGATGTCATTGATTTTCCATTGACTGCTTTTGAAATCTGGAAACATCTCTTGACTCCTGACCGGGAGAAAAATACGGTGGCAGCTGACGTGACTCTTTCGGAAATATGGCAAATCCTCCACTCGGAACAACTCTCGGGGAAGTTAGCGGAAAAAAATGGTTTTTATTTTCTCAAGGGACGTGAGTCGCTGGTAGAGAGTCGTATACAGGGTGAGAAGATCTCGATTCGTAAATTGAGGAGTATGCAGCGTTTGGCAGGGGTACTATCGTACCTTCCCTACTTGCGTATGATTGGGGTGACGGGGAGTCTCGCAATGAAGAATGGGGAGCGCGGAAGCGACTGGGATATGTTTGTGGTGATGCGCTCAGGAAAGATTTGGATCGGACGGACGATCCTGACAGTATTCCTTCATGTTATCGGTAAGCGTCGGCATGGAAAAAAAATCAGTAATCGAGCGTGCCTGAATTACTTCGTGACGGAAGAGAGCCTAGAGATCGCTACCAAGGATCTTTTTTCGGCTCATGAGTACCGTTTTCTCATCCCGCTCCTTTCTTTCCCACTTTTTCAGATTTTTGAACTGAAGAATCGTTGGATTAGAGAGTATAAGCCAAATTTTTCTCCGACGGTATTGCCGAATCTCTGGCTGACTCTACAGACACCGCGCGCTCTGTTGATACGTCGCTCTCTTGAACGATGGTTTGACATGTTTGATTTGGAGCAGTGGCTCGCTTCGTGGCAGAAGAAAAAAATTGCTGAGAATCCGAAGACACGTATGGAGGGGAGTCTCATCGAGGCGAGTGATCGTTCACTTGTTTTCCTTCCGGAGCCACAGGGACCACGAGTGTTTCAAAAATTTAAAGAACGACTCACTGTTTGAATACCTTTTTTTGGTAGGTATGTATGGTATACTAGAAAAAAGTCTGAGACCTTTCAGACACAAGAGAAATATCAAAATACAAAGAGGGTATGCCGAAATTTTTTTATACTGCGAAAAATACCGCCACCGGAGAAACTTCGGGTGGCGAGCTTGAGGCAAAGGATGAAAAAACACTGGCTCAGGATCTCCGCGCCCAAGGGATGCTTCTGACGTCTTTCAAGGAGGAAGCGGTGACATCAGCCATCCAGATCAAATTTTTTGATCGTTTTAATCGGGTGCCACTCAAGGAAAAGATGACCTTTACGCGCAACTTGGCAGTAATGGTTTCTTCTGGTCTTACTATTTCTCGTGCCGTTCACAACCTGAGTCTCCAGACAGGGAATAAGATGTTCAAAAAGATTCTTGAGAGCGTCAATGATGATCTCCAGGCAGGAAAGACTCTATCAGAAGGATTGGGGCGCTACCCAAATGTCTTCAATGAACTCTTCGTGAACATGGTCTATGTTGGTGAAATAAGCGGTAACCTTGAGGAGGTGCTTGGTGTCTTGGCGTTACAGTTGGAAAAAGAAAATGACCTCCTTTCGAAGGTGCGAGGAGCACTCATCTATCCGGCAGTGATCGTGTCGGTGATGATCGCTATTGGAATTCTTATGCTCACCTATATTCTCCCAAAGATTACAGGCGTCTTTAAGGATATGGATGTCGAGTTGCCTGCAACGACCAAGGCAATTATGGCGCTCAGCGATTTTCTTATCAATCATGCTTTCCTGAGTGCGGGAGTTGTTGTGGGTGGAGTTATTTTTGTGAGTTACTTTGCCCGTACTATTGCCGGAAAACGTTTCTTCGGGTTTCTTTTTGTACGGATGCCGATTGTGGGGAATATTGTTGTGAAGGTAAACTGTGCTCGCTTCGCGCGTATCTATAGTTCACTTCTCAAGAGTGGAATTTCTGTGGTTAATGCCCTGACTATTGTTTCAAAGACACTTTCGAACCTGTACTACAAAGATGCTCTGGCGGAAGGTATCGCTGAAATTCAAAAAGGAGTGGAGCTCAGTAAAGTGATTGCAAAGTATCCCAAACTTTTTCCTCTCTTGGTATCGCAGATATTGGAAGTGGGAGAAGAGACAGGAAAGACTGAAACGGTGCTGCGCAGTCTGGCGGAGTTCTACGAAGAAGAGGTCTCTCAGATTACCAAAAATATGTCTTCGATTATTGAACCGATTCTCATGCTGCTTATCGGTACCGGTGTGGGGTTTTTTGCCGTTGCTATGCTCCAGCCAATGTACTCTGTTCTTGATAATATTAAGTAATCACAACAATGCCACCCTTCTATACGTTCATGCACGCAAAGCATCGGGGGTTCACTCTCGTTGAGACGATTATTTTTTTGCTCCTTTTTGCGCTCATTAGTATTATTTTCTTACAGACGTATACGGTCGGTACTCGCCTCATCGTTGAGTCAAAGAGGCGTTTAGGAGCAACAGCCCTCGCAAACCAGAAGATGGAAATCATTCGGAGTATAGATTATGCTGCTATCGGAACGAAACACTGGAACGGTGTGGCGTGGGTCAATGGTATCCCTGCTGGCGATCTCTTGGAGGATGAGACTATCAGTGTTAATGGTGTGAATTTTGATGTTCATACGTTCGTTCAGTATGTGGATGATAGTTTTG
>JAYUDH010000112.1:0-2858 GCA_043739895.1 Candidatus Moraniibacteriota bacterium | reverse complement strand
GATTTTTGGGTTAACGATGGCATAGGCTTCGGGCAGTACTTCCGGCACATGGTGATGATCAACCACGATAGTGGCTATGCCACGTTTTTTAGCCTCGGAAATAGCCTCGTGGTTCGTCATACCGCAATCAAGTGTCAGTACCAACTTAATCCCCTTACTTTCAAAAAAATCAACAGCGAGAATGTTAAAACCATGCCCCTCATTGAGTTTCTCAGGAATATAGACCTCTACCGGTATATGGAGCGCTTGGAGTGCTTCACGGATAATCACCGAAGACGTCACACCATCAGCATCGAAATCACCAAAAACCCCAATCGTTTCTTTCTGATCTCTCGCCGCCCCAATGCGAGTCACAATTTTCTCCATTTCCGAAAAGAGAAAGGGATCATGAATATCACGCTCAAAGTTGGGTGTCAGAAATAATGATCGTGCTTCTTTGGTGATGTAGCCGCGATGTTTAAGAAGTGCCTCCGTCACCAGATGCCATTCCTCACGACCCGTACTCTCCGGCAGTTCTGTAATTTTGTATTTCCACTCTGGCATAGATTATTTTTTTCCTTTTCTAATACTTTTTAAAAATATTTTCCTTTATTGTAAGGAGGGAAACTCTCCAAGCAAGTAATCTTCCAAAGTACCGGTCGCTCGCCCCAGCGTGGCGAATCGCCCTACCCTTATGCCCGCACTCTTTTTCTTTCAGAAAAAACCGTGCCCGTGCAGGCCCTCAGATATTACTTTGAAAGATTCTTGTTTGGGAGTTTCTGAAGAAACAAACACTTATTGATGAACTGATGCTTGTTTCAGTAGTTTCTTCAAAAGACTTTTCTTTTTTTCCCCTCTGTTTCAAAACGGTCACATCCCTAATGAGCGTATCGATAACGGTCGAGCGTGACGGATAGTTTCGTGTACAGCTCCCTGTTCGATGATCCGTCAGCTGGCGGATAGTCAGTGGTGTTCGGCGGAAACAGCGGAAATAAAAAAGAGAAATATTTTTGGAGAAGTCCTCAATCAGGAGAACAGATAACTTCCTTAGTCTAACACAAAAGAAAAACCAACGCTGGAACAGATACGGTGTATAAAAAACAAAAGACCCAGGAGCAATCTTTTGCTCGTGGGTCACACGATAGGGATCATGGAGGGCTAGATACAGCTGTAGTCTCCGCTGAAGCGATGTTTGACCACCACCTTACCGAAAAACCACTCGGCGAACACCCGGGGTTCCGGAAGTCTCCCGACGTACATCCGGTTCGACTTCATCATGACACCATAGCCGGTGTGCCTTTCTTCAAGAAAGCGAGTATCACCATGCGGGATCCTGTCCAACATCTTCCGTCCCTCGTTGTAGAGGACTACGGCCGGGTTGCGGCCGTGAATGGTCGTGCCATTCTCACGGATGTCGAGAACAAGAAAACTGAGCTCTCGCGCACGAGCAACGGTATCTGGGTTGACCAGAGACTGCGAGTCATGCACGAAAATCGGTTGGAATTGGGAAAAGGACATTGAAGTCTCCCGATCTACTGCTCTCTACCTAAGCACTAGAATGACACAATAAGGAGAAGTAGCTCCTGTCAGGCAGGCGAATCCCACATAACAAATAATTTTAGCACAAAAAATGCTACATGTCAATAGCATTTTCTTGTTTTCAAATTATTTTATGTCTCGTAAAGCTTCAATGAGGCGTTTTTCTTCAGAAGAAAGTTTTTTTGGAACCGCCAACGTCACAGAAACCAAGTGGTCCCCCTTGCCATAGCGATTGAGGTGCGGTATCCCTTTACCCTTGATACGAAAGACTTCTCCAGGCTGAGTGCCATTAGGAATTCTCATTACCATATCACCATCGATGGTCGTAATAGTCACCTTGGCACCAAGAGCCGCCTCGGCATAATTCATGGCATATTCTGACACCACGTCATCACCGCGCCGTACTAATGTTGCATGCGGTCGCACGTGCACGCGGATATAGAGATCTCCCGGTTGACTCCCCATCTCTCCGGCTGCGCCATGCCCAGAGAGTGAAAGCGTCTGTCCATCTTCGATACCAGCCGGAATATCCACCGAGACCGTTTCTTCTTTTTGACTGCGTCCAGCACCATGACAGGTTGAACACTGTTCAGCATAGGTCTTGCCTCGCCCCTGACAACGATCACATACGACCACTTGCGACATCGCCCCGAAAATACTCTGTACGGTACGACGCACCTGGCCCTGGCCCTGACACTGGCTACAGGTTGTTTCTCGCGATCCCGGTTTCCCGCCTGTCCCATGACAGGTCTCGCACTCTGATAACTTGCGGAGAGGAATTATACGCTTCACCCCTGCTACCATTTCTTCAAAAGAGAGTTCGACATCCACCTGAATATCAGCACCGGATTTTGGTCGTCCCCGTCCACCTGATCGACCACCAAACAAATCAGAGAAAACATCTTCAAAACCAGAGCCAGAAAAATCAAAGCCCTGTCCATTAAAGCCATTAAAATCAAATCCTCCAAAGCCCTGGCCTTGACCGCCGCTTGGACCCTGACCCTGACTATGGTAATCCTGACCGGTCTGGTCATAGCGTGCGCGCTTTTCTTTGTTCGAAAGCACCTGATAGGCTTCGTTAATTTCTTTAAATTTTTTCTCGTCTCCCGTTCCCTTATCAGGATGGTATTTGTGCGCCAGTTTACGGAAAGCCTTCTTCACTTCATCCTCCGAAGCTGAGCGAGAGACACCAAGAGTACTGTAGTAATCAGCCATAAAACAAGAAGAATATTCACCATTTATATGCCCTGTATCATACCCTGAAAAGAAAAAATTAGCAATCAATACGAAAGAGTGCTAATTTAAAACCCTTTATCTGGCCAGCACTTCCTGCTCACGAT
>JAYUDH010000111.1:0-7635 GCA_043739895.1 Candidatus Moraniibacteriota bacterium | reverse complement strand
GACTGCCTTAATAAGAGAGGCTCCAAAATCAATACCAAGAAAATAAGGTTTTTGTGTCCCGAAAAACATGTACTTTGCGTTTGATTTTTATTTACTGCCTGTTGCATTGAGGGTACCATACTTCTCCCATATTTTCAAACAACTTTTGAGCGTTTCGAGGCTCTGTTTGACAGTAGAAAGGAGAAAACCATAGAATAGAGAAAGACTCCCCTTTATTCATCAATTCTGCCTGCTATGCTTGAAACGACCTTTAGTCAAAAACTGACCCTACACGCCAGACACAGCTTGAAAGAAGCGAGGGAAATTGCTCATTACACCCGCCATACGACTATCGAGCCAGAACACCTCCTCTTGGCTATCTTTCTCGAAAATGGCAGCCTTGGGAGTGTCCTCCTCGAAAACATCGGCTTCGAAAAGGAAAGTCTCGCTAAACTGTGCCTGAAAAAAAAGACTGGTGCAAAAGCGCTTCCAAAGACTCATCCCCTCCCACTCTCCTTCGTCCTGAAAAATAGCCTCAGACGTGCCTATGCCTTAGCCAGTGAATTTCATTACCCTTACGTAGGAACAGAGCACCTCATCCACGCCCTCCTCGAAACGAGAGGTGAAGTTCTCGACACCATTCTTGCTTCTCTGAAGATCAATGAAAAGAAAATTCAAAACACCATCGAAGCACACCTTAATTTTGAACGGTTTCCTCAACTTTCCAAAATGTTTGATACTCCAGAGGCCACCCCTTCCGAAACTCGTCAAAAAAAGAGCAAAGCCACTCCCTCGCTCGATCAATTCACTCTCGACATGGGAAAAGACAGCTCTACGAATCAGAACCTCCTCATTGGCCGCAAAAAAGAACTCGACCGCCTCGTGCAAATCCTGACCCGTAAAAACAAGAACAACCCCCTCTTGATCGGTGAGCCAGGAGTTGGTAAGACCGCTCTCGTGGCAGCCTTAGGAAAAAAGATCACCCGCGGTGATGTCCCTCATTCCCTCTTTGGCAAACGTATCCTTTCTCTCGACCTCGCCTTAGTAGTAGCGGGAACGAATTTTCGTGGTGAATTTGAGGCCCGTCTCAAGGAGATCATCAAAGAGGCGTCCCAGAATAAAGACGTCATCCTCTTTATCGATGAAATCCATACTATTGTTGGAGCGGGCAATACTTCTGGCGGGCTCGATGCAGCCAATATTCTGAAACCCGCTCTTTCTCGTGGTGAAATTCAGTGTGTCGGAGCCACAACTCTTTCTGAGTATAAACGCCACATCGAAAAAGATCCGGCACTCGATCGTCGCTTTCAGTCGCTCGTAGTCGCCGAGCCAACTGCCGAAGAAACAAAACACATCATTAGTCACGTAAAAGGAAGCTACGAAACCTTTCACAATGTTGTCCTTACCCAATCCGTTATTGATTTAGCGGTCGATTTAAGTATCCGCCACATCCCTGACCGCTTCCTCCCTGACAAGGCCTTCGATATTATTGACGAAGCTTCAGCGCTCGCCAAACAAGGCAAGGAGAAATCCCCCTTTGCCAGCGCCCTCTTCCAGCTCGAAGAAGAGCTGCGGGCAGCCACGTCACTCAAAGAATCGCTCCTTAGACACGAAAACTATGATGATGCGGCCAAATGGTACGCCAAAGAACGTATTCTCGAGAAAAAAATTATCACACTGAAAAAGAAGCACCGAGACGAGGCCGCGCTCAATACAAAGATAGTGACGAGAGAGCATGTTCTCCAAACCATGGCACATATGACCGCCATCCCCTTTGAGAAGCTTTCCCAGAATGACCCTGGAGAAAAACTGGCACGCCTCCATGCAGCCTTTGCCAAACGCCTCATTGGTCAAGAGGAGGCCGCCAAGGTACTTGAAGAAACTCTCATCCGTTCAGCGAGTAACATTAGTGACCCCGATCGCCCGATAGGCTCATTTCTCTTCCTCGGACCTACCGGTGTCGGAAAAACCTTTATTGCCAAACTCCTCGCAGAAGAGTTCTTTGGCAGCCGCCAGGCCCTGATCCGTCTCGATATGAGCGAATTTATGGAGCGTCATAGTGTGGCGCAGATTCTGGGTGCACCCGCGGGCTACATTGGTCATGGCGAGGGCGGGAAATTGACCGAGACCATACGTCGTAAGCCGTACAGTGTTGTCCTCTTTGATGAAATCGAAAAAGCACACCCAGATGTTTTTAATATCCTGCTTCAGATCCTCGACGAGGGAATCCTCACTGATGCCGAAGGACGTACCGTGAGCTTCAAAAACACTCTGATCATCCTCACTTCTAATATTGGCACCAGCGCCTTCACACAGACAGCGCGTATCGGCTTTGATAAACACCTCGGTGAACAAAATCAGAAAGAGCAATTCGAAGGCATCAAGCGGAGCGTCTTAGGTGAGCTCAAAAAAGAGCTCCGCCCAGAGCTCTTGGCTCGTCTCGATCAGATCCTCGTTTTTAACCCTCTCTCTCCTCAGGCTATCGATAGCATTGTTTCTCTCGAAATGGAGGTATTGGCAAAGCGTCTCAAAGAAAGAGGCGTAGCACTACAATACGGAAAAAATATCACCACCTTTCTTGCAAAGAAAAGCTTTGCTCCTGAACAAGGGGCTCGCCTGGTACGAAAAAATATCCAGGACCTCATTGAAAAGCCGGTCGCTATGAAACTCCTCTCATCCCCTCAAAAAAAACTCCTCCGCTTATCACTTAAGGGTGACACGGTCATGTGTTCATAAATCGAGCTACGTTCATAGCAGGAGCGAGCACTCTATGGAAACAGGTTCTCGATACCGTTTTTCCTCTTTTTTGTCTTGGCTGCAAGCGTACCGGATTCTTAATATGTCATCAGTGTCTGGGACAACTCTTTCTCTCCCACGAACAGCGCTGTCCACAATGTTTCATTCATATCACGCCATGCGGTGAAGTTTGTTTTTCTTGCCGCGATACGTTCGCCCCGCCTCTCGATGGTCTTTTTGTTGCTTCCTCCTACCATGAGCCACTCCTGACCCGAGCCATCCATACCTACAAATACCGCTTCATTCCAGGACTCGCTATCCCTCTCGGGCAACTCCTCATAAACGCCCTCGAAAGAAGCACTCTCCCCTTGCCTGATGCTATCATACCAGTACCGCTCCACAAAAGACGCCTACGCTTCCGTGGTTTCAATCAGTCAGCGCTCTTGGCACAGGAACTCTCCCGGGCCCTCGTCCCTGGATTTGATATTCCACTCCTCTCTCATGCTCTCCTCCGTACCCGCTTCACCAAACCACAGATTAAAACGGATTCTCGAGAAGAGCGTCTCAATAATCTAAAAAATGCCTTCGCACTAGCCCCTGGCATGGCGTCATCTCTTCGCGGGAAATATATCTGGCTCATTGACGATGTCGCCACCACTGGCACCACCCTCGAGGAATGTGCTCGCGTCCTCAAAAAACATGGTGTCACCAAGGTGTTCGGTATCGTTCTCGCCCACTAAAAATGACGCCACTCGGGCGTCATTTTAAAAGAATCCAGGAATTTTTGTCCCCTACTCGTTCGATGGAGCCTGTACACCTGCGTACGGCGATGGCCCGTAGACATTATCTCCCTCATCCCCCTTTTTACAGGAGAGCCACAGTGGATATATCCACCCAACAAAAGGAACAAAATTTAAAAAAATATATGCCCCACTCTTATTCACATCGTGCAGTCTTCGCACACCAACAGCGATAGATGGCAGAAGTGTTCCAACAACAATAGCTGTCAAAAACCAAGAAAAAAATGCATTGCCTTTAAACATGTCTGCTAAAAAACCAAGTCCACCAACAATGACCAGATATATAAGCATGTACATCCAATACTCTTTTCTACTCGCTCTGCCACTAAAAGTAGCGTATTTCTTCATTACGCTCATGAATTCACTCATATTACTTGCTCACTTATATGCTTACAACAGCATTAAACTACATTTAACTCCCCGCTGTCAACTCAGGAAGCTTAAATTCCATTCTGAAATGCACGGTGTATTAGAATCCGAACAGACGGTGCTTCGCGCCGACGCAATTTCGGGCTCTGATTCTGATTTCCAATTTTGGCGGAGAGCCTAGGACGAAGTTAGAACCTATACCACTCAATACCACTCTGAATTGGAGGCATTAGCGAATTAAGTCGTAACCGCTTTTCTTTTTAGATTTTCCTCCAAAGATGGCCATACCTGGGTAAGTTCTCTTATTTGTTCTTCGACTCTTTTACTGACTCCGTTTTGATTTCTATCTGGGTGATTCTGCATCATAAATTTTCTGTAAGCTTTTTTGGCGTCCTCATAGGTCACCGCTGAACCCAGACCAAGAATAGTTCGGGCACGTCTTCTTGCCCCCTCCTCCTTAGAAAGGTCCTGCTCTCGATTATTATTGTTACCAAACCCACCGTCATGACCCTCGGTAAAACCTCCTGACAAGTTCATCATTCCAAGAGCAACCAGTTTCTGCTGGATATCCTCTCTTAATTTGGAATCAAATTTCTGGAAACTTGGGTCTTTCTGAATGGTAGCAAAGTATGATTGTTCTCTAATCCATTTTCCCTCATTAGCTAGAATCTCCTCTTTCTTGTATTCAGTGCCTACCTTTACTCGCTCCTTGTCAGAAATAATCTTCGATTCATACGCCACGAGCTCGTCAAACATACGCTGCGCTGTGGCAGATACTTGACGGTCTACTTTGACATCAAATGAAATTTTCCTGATATATGACGCTTCAGCTTTCCATGTACCACCTTCAATTTGGCTTTTCTCAGTTGCGAACTTCTCCGTGAGCACTTCTAAAGCTTCTTGTTTCTGATTTTCTTGTTGAGCCCTTACCTGTTCTTGATACATTGCCTTCAGTTTCTCGAATCGCTCATTTTTTTAACCTTTCAATTCGTTTACTTCTGCACGGTTAAACCCTGGAACATAGAGTGCGGAAGATTCTTGACTCCATTCTCCGCTTTGAACCAGCACAGCCTCACGTTCAAAAAGCGCATCCAAAGCACTGTTATTGACTTCGACTAACCGCTTCGCTCTTTCTGCTCCCTCACTATCTTTTCCATAAACAACCTTCTCTAGATACTCTCCCTTAAATCGACTCTGGTCTAAGTTGAACTCTCCTCTTTCTGCTGCTTCCATTTCTTGAGAAAAACTCTCGTCCTCCGATGCCTTCCGTGCCGCATCTCTATCATCGTATTCTTTTTGAATATCAAAACGGATATTCTCTTTGAGGGCTTCTTCGTGAGCAATATCTACCGCAGACACCTTATTCTGTCCGAGAAGTTTCTCTCCGATGCTTCTCTTGCTATTCTTTTCATCAGCTTCTGCTTGCGCATTTTCGGCGTAGGCAGCTCGTTCTTCTTCTATTTCTGCTTGTCTCTCGGGAGTTAGAGGAATTGATTGTTCCATGCTCATAATACTAAGAGGTAATGAGGTTATTCAGTATGGGTATTTTTGAGGAGTCATAGCTTGCTGCACAGAGCATTCGATGCTCTTTTTATAAAGCTGAGCAAACCTTTTTACTTCCAGAATATCCAACCTATATTCCCCTGATTAAACTCGGGAAATGTATGACTGTGGTCGCTTCATCTTTTTTGCAACACCAACCTGCCTCAGCCTTGATTCTAGCTTATACACCCCTACTATAAACCAAAAATCCCCCAGGTACAACCCGAGGGATTCAATTTGCGGTATTCATTGTACAAAGTTCGAATATATTTTGAAAGCAACCCTGATGCCGACTAATCGCACGCGCGGAGCGCGTGGTTGCTCTGGATTGAATCGTACGCTCCGATTGCGTGGTGATGTGAACCAATGCGCCTCGGACACGCTCGCGGACTCGCGTGTGCAAAAACCAAAAAATTTCTTTACATTTTTCTCGCGTCTCCCCTCCACCGCGAAGCAGAAAAAGAAATGGAAAGGAAATTTTTGGTTTTGCTTCGCCGTTTCAGTCTCCGAAAAGAGCAATCTTATTTTAACATTTTTATTTGCTCTTTTCTCCACCCTCACGGCGACCGAGGCGCGCCCGTATCCGCGTTTGGTGGTGACTCTAAACTCTGTGCCTTCGACGGCGGACAGTGACAACTCATCAAAGTGGAGCCTCGCCATACAAAATTCTTTAAGGTATGGCGAGGCGCAAATCTGTATGTGTTGGCCCCGCTCACCCGTGCGCACACATCACCCCCGCCGTTTTGAAGAAAAAGTATAAAACGACGGGGGGGGTGACTCCCTTAAAATATCTGGTCAAGCAACTCAATCTCCGCAGGCAGCTTCTTTAATTTCCAACTTAGTAAGTGAGTCAAGGTGTGCACTCATGGTAAGCGCTTTCCCTGCGGGAAAGTCGTTAACAAATTTCTGTTTGACATCACCCAATGTTGCTGTGCCAATTATTGTGTCATCACACCCAGAGAAAAAGTTGCCTTTTGAGAAATCTATACCGAGTGTTTTCGTGTCTATTGGATTGTCTAGCTCAATGTCGAATGCTCCGTAAGAGCCCGGCAAAATTGTGGTTTTCTGCACGTACGTGTTTATTTCCTTGACTGTATCTGCAATTATTCTTGTTTTGTTCGCGTCATTCGCAAAAGCAGAAACACTAAATTCGATCGGAACGGTTATTGAGCCGTTTTTCTCACAAGTAAGGTCGGTTATAATTTTTCTGGTCTCACTGTCCACTACACTGCTTTTATTTTGCGCCGATTCAAAATGTGGCCACTTTTTTAACTCCACAACCTTCTGTGCAGTTGATGGACCAAATACACCGTCTTCTTCTAATCCACTTTTTCTGGTATAGAAATATGTATTTAAGAAGTGTTGAAGCTGTTTGACTTCAGAGATAGTGCCGACTGCCGAGTCACCGTTGACGCTTAAGTCCTTGGGAAGTTGGATGCAAGAAAAATCAGCAAACTTTCCCGAATGAACAGTTGCCGATTGCACTACTGGAGTATTTGTAGTTTGGGTTTTAGTTTCTGTCGGAACTTTTTTTGTCGCTGGTGGAGTTTCTACGGTTATTGTATCGGTAACAGCTGGAGAAAGAGAATTCTGCTGCGTAACATAATACGCGCCGCCACTCACGACAATCAAGCCGAGTACAATCGCTATCAAAATTCCCGTGCTCACAAAACCCTGTTGATTTTTCATAATTTAGTCTTTTATAAAAGAATCTAATAATTTCCCATACATCTTCGCCAACTCGTCCAATTCTACTGCATCAACCCTGCACTCGCCTCGTTCTATCTTGGAAATATACGCCTGTGGCTTCTTGAGTTTTTTACCTGCTTCTACTTGCGTTAAACCTGCCTCTAGGCGAGCGGAACGGAGTTTTTCGGTGAGTTTTTGATATTTTACTCTGTATTTTTTCGCCATAGATATAGTAGCATGATATGACCGATTGTGGAATATACCATCATAGGTTATTTTGTATGAAGTGATATTGACGGCGAAGCAAAACCAAAAATTTCCCTACCTTCTTTCTTCGCCTGTTTTGAATTTCGAAAATTTGCGGTGTGTATTGAACGAAGTTCGAATGTATTTTGAATTGAACCCTGACGACCAATGATGCGCGCCTCGGACACGCTCGCGGACTCGCGTGTGCAAAAACCAAAAAATTTCCTTGCATTTTTCTCGCGTCTCCTCCCCCCACCCCTCCACCGCGAAGCGG
>JAYUDH010000110.1:0-2903 GCA_043739895.1 Candidatus Moraniibacteriota bacterium | reverse complement strand
CATAAGTTAGAGGGCGCCAAAAAGAAATAGTACGACAAACAAAAAATCCTCACAACCCTGTGAGGATTTTTTTGATAAGAAAAAAGGTGGTTGTGTATTACACACACCACCTCCTGCATCGGCGAGAACTACTTGGCTGAAATCATCTCGGTCTCTTCCTTAATGAACCGAGAGATCCTTTGGACAGGAAACCGTCCTTCCGCCTGATTCAACGCACCTGAACCGAGCCTGGCCACAAACACCAAGCATTCGTCGTTCACGAAACACGAGAAGTGAAGAACGCCTTGGTCCAAAGCCTGTCTCAGGATGTAGTCACGATGCCCCTCACTCACACCTTCTCTGAGCTCGATCGCTGAGGCTTGCCGTTCCCACATTGGTCCAGAAAGCCAAGAGAAAGAGCCAAGATCCTGAAGGGAAAAGGGTTCCGTCAAAACCTCGGATGACAACCCATCGCCATCTGATTCGAAAACGAGGCAGAAAATGAACCGTCCGCCACTAACCTTCCTGAGCCTGATGCCTGACCTCCCACTCTGAAGAACCAGTCCTTCGGGTGTGTAATCCAACATTGGAGAACCTCCGTCTTTATTTGCAGTACCCTGCAGTTATACCATTTCCTCGGCTCATCTAAGCCTCAGATGACAGTATTCTAAAGCATAAAATCAGTCTCTGTCAAGAAGTATTGTTTTACTTCCGTTGCCAGTTAATCCCATACGAAAGAAGAAAAGAAAGAAGCGTCATAAGAGCAATGGCCGCGCCACTAGGTAAGCCAGAGGTATACGCGAGAATGAGACCACTTAAAACGGCACACTCTGAAAAAAACAGACTTATCCAGAGAGTTTTTTTAAACCCTAACCGCCACTGAAGAGCCGCCATGGCCGGCAAGACAATGAGCGCACTGACCAGAAGTACTCCCACTACTTTAATAGCAGCGGCCACAACGATCGAGGCAAGGAGCATAAAGACGAGGTTGAGACGATTAACTGCCACGCCATTGACCCGAGCCAGATCATCATCAATAGTGGCAAGAAATAGTTGACGATAATAAGCCTTGAAAAAAAGAAGGATCACTATAGAAATCGCTAAAAGAAAAAAGAAGTCATGGTTCCCTACCCACGAAAGATTCCCAAAGAGATAGGCCTCAATTTCCTCAGCTTCAATTCCTCGCAAAGAAAAAATAATGATAGCCAGAGTCAGGCTCCCTGAAAGAAAAATAGCCAAGGTTGCTTCCGAAAGGATCCGTCTTGATTGACGAAGAAGCTCAATCCCAAGCCCACCAATAACAGCGCTGACAAATGCCCCGATAGCCATCGGGAGCCCAAACCAAGAACTGACTGCTACGCCAAACAAAGACACGTGAGAGAGAGTGTCCGCCAACAGCGAGAACCGCCGCATCACCAAGATGATACCAATGGTGGGAGAAACTAAACCAAGGAGAAGAGCTGTACCGATAATTGGTGGTACCGTCTGAAGAGTAAGGGTGAGTTCAGTATTCATATAATAGTTTTGTTATTCTTTTCTCTCATGCCACACGCGGGAACCAAATACCGCTTCAATGACCTGCGGCTTATGGAGACCATCCGCCGGCCCCTGATACACAATCGTCTCATTTATACACAGAGCAGTTTTAGCATTGTGAGCCAAAGCCTCGAGATCATGAGAAACTAAGAGAATAGTTTTACCGTGTTTTTCATTGAGCTCGCGGAGCAACTGATAAAATGACGCTTCTGTCGAAGCATCAACACCAGCTGTCGGTTCATCCAAAACCAAAAGGAGTGGATCAGAGACAAGGGCTTGAGCAATAAAAGCTCGTTGTTCCTCTCCGCCCGAAAGCTCTCCGATGCGACGCCCTAACAGATGACGAATCCCTACTGTATCGGCAGCCACTTCAATTTTTTCACGAAGAGTTTGACGTTCTGCCTGACCAGGAAAAAATGATTTAGACGGCTGGCCAGAAGCAATCACTTCAGCAACCGTGGCAGGAAAAGTATCTTCGCCCTGAAATCCTGTTTGAGAAACATACCCAATCTTGGCCCAATCGCGAAATTCTGCAATGGGCACCCCAAACAATTCTACTGAACCAGTCTGAAGCGGCAAAAGACCAAGTATAAGCTTGAGAAGCGTACTCTTTCCAGAACCATTCGGCCCGATAATTCCTACATAATCACCCGCCGCAATCGTAAAAGAAAGATCGGAGAAAATAGTCCGTCCCCCTTGGTACCGAAAAGAAAGATCGGAGACTAAAATGAGATGAGGAGATTGGTCCATACCATCAATGCACAAAAGAATAAAAAACTAACCACAGGCGAAACATTGACCGTAAAACTCTACCGCATGAGTAGTGATCTGGAATCCAAGCTCCTTTCCTAACTGTTCAGCTCGGATGAGTAACGAAGCCTCATTCATTTCAACATCAGTAATTTTGTTACACACGGTGCAAATAAAATGATGGTGATGGCTGTGTTCAGTCAATTCAAAATATTGCAGCTGATCACTGAGCATCACCTTATGCACCACACCAGCCTGTTCCAATAAAACCAGATCACGGTAGATAGTCGTTTTATTGGCTCGTCGCCCCAAAGCATGGCAGCGTTTCACGATTTCCGGAGGGGAGAGGGGGGTATCAGCTTCATGAAGCAACGCCAAAAGCACCCGTCGTGTTTCCGTCTGACGAACGCGTTTATCAGTCAATTTCTTTGAACAAGTATCAATCATATCTCCATATTAGCAACTAAGTTGCATTTGTCAAGAGAGGGGGCAGAAGATATAAAAAAACCATACAGGGAAAAGAATTTTTTTCCTCCAAAGGTTCTGGCAAGTTGCTCTCTTCTTAAATTGGCCTATACTAAGAAGTGTCACAGAAACATCTCTATGGAACCAATTACTCTCAAAGATGTACTCTCAGC
>JAYUDH010000109.1:0-7791 GCA_043739895.1 Candidatus Moraniibacteriota bacterium | reverse complement strand
AGGGTCGAAGTATTCTCCTCAGGATTTGGCTCGGGCATCGCTTTTTCTTGGTAAGAACCACGAAAGACAACAAAGTAGAGGAAAAGAGAGACGACTAGAGCACCGAGAAAAATCACAAAAAGATTGCGAAGAAAAATACGGCGATTCTGTTGAAAGAAGAAAGGAATCATAGGCGTACCTCTATTATACACTGGATTGAAAACAAAGGTTTTTTAGTAAATACCAATTTCCTCTCTAGAATTTTTTAAGTATTCCCTGTGTAAGCTTTCTTTTTTCTAAAGAAAGCCATCTCAAAAGATAAATTTCTAAAACAGATGATTCATCCGCATCTTTTATTCTGTGTTTCTCCAAAAACCATTTCCTTTTTCATTTCCGCTGTTCCCGTGGAACATCCCCTGACTCGTTTTGTCGAACAGGGAGCTCTCGGGTCGAAACCATCCCTGTTTGCTCGACTGTTACCGACATACTCATCACGGATGTGACCCACGAAAAACAGAAGGAAAGAAAAAGAAAAGTATTTTTGAGAAACGGTTCAAAATGTTTGTTACAGTCTATTTCTCTTTTCCAGAATTCTCTGGGGCGAATCTGGAGCCAAAAGCTTGGTCTTTTTGTGAAACAAAAAGTTTTGGCGAAAGTTTCAACCAAAACCACGCTGGTGTTTTGGTGGCCCTAGAGAGTTGCTGGGAAGGAGAAATGCCTTCCATAAAAGTAATCCGAGGATTATCAGCTACTCACCTTAGATTTCCCATCAAAAATAACTACATTTGAGACTACCCTTCTTGCCTTGGTCGGGCGATGGGAACACTCACTGCTCGTCTACTAGACTGCGCTCTATAGGACTTCCGCCCTCTAGCCCCTGAAAAACAGGGTCACCCCAAACGGGGAACTCCTGTTCCCCGACCCCCTCCCGTTCGATTCCCATCCTCCATAAATCATAAAAGCACCCGGA
Source organism: Candidatus Moraniibacteriota bacterium (assembly GCA_043739895.1). Classification (GTDB taxonomy): domain Bacteria; phylum Patescibacteriota; class Minisyncoccia; order Moranbacterales; family UBA1568; genus UBA1568. The sequence goes on along the minus strand of JAYUDH010000109.1, from coordinate 6,842 downwards.
AGGGTACTTTTGTGATTCGTTTGAGCGGGCGATGGGAATCGAACCCACATCCTCAGCTTGGAAGGCTGATATAATAAGCCACTATACGACGCCCGCTTATCTTCAATTTCACCAAAAGAACCTTTTTATTTCTTCACTGCTCCCGTCAACCCGGTAAAGGGATCACAGACCTGGCGTTCCTTGGCGACCCCCATATCTGAAAGCATTTTTTCCATCGCTTCAATAAAGGCTGGCGCACCAACCAGATAAAACCATACCTCTGTCACATCCGGTACATACTTCCTCACCGTGGCTTCACAAATATAACCTCGCTCATCATTACTCTCGACACAGGGAGTCGTTTCCTGCGACAGAGCCGTCACGTAGCGGAGATTCTTAAGCGAAAGATTCTTAAGCTCCGCATGAAAAGAGGCATCTTTGATAAAGCGATTGGCATACAGGAGGGTAAAGGAGCGCTCATCACCATCATGCTCCGCCTGCTTCAAGATACTGCGCACGGGCGTGATGCCAATACCCCCCACCAAAAAAACAATCGGCAGTCCATCGGCAGCGTGAGACATCGTAAAGTGTCCAATAGCCTTGGTAGCAGCAACTGTATCCCCGGCCTTGAGGGCAAACATCGTTTGTTTGAAGCCGCTCTCTCCTTTGTGCATTGTAAAGTAGAGCTCTTCCTCACAGGGAGCAGATGAAATAGAGAGGGAGCGCACACCAGCCTTGGCGTCGGGTGCCACCAAGTTACTGAGCATCATGGCGACATACTGCCCCGCCTCAAAAGAAAAATCGGCTGGCTTAGTGAAAGCAAAGAGTTCCGTGCCGTCAGCCACCTCCAAGCGATTCGTCAGCGTGAGAGTAAAATTGGCCATACAGAAGCAAAGCATTGGGTACAAAAAAACAGAGATCATCTCTGTATCCATATACTAGCTTTTTCCCTCCCTTCTGTCAAAAAGTGTGAACGCCCCGCAACCCAGTGGATCGCGAGGCGTATTTGGTGGCACCCTTCGGGTGCGACTATGTGGGGGTCTCTCCCCGTCAGTGGACGTTTTGGATGGGGGATGAAATGGGGTGTTTCTCCTTCAGGTCCAGACATTCATGAAAGACCGATGGTAGCATATCCGAGAAACTCTGTCAAGTGTCGGCGATTTGCCAAAGAAGCACCCTACCGCCATACCCTCAAAATGCCTTTTTCAAACGATATCACGAAGAATACACTCATAGTCACCAAGCTCAAGGAGCATCACCAATACTTGCGCCAGTTTTTCCGGATCATGTCGAATAAAAGCCCGTGTAGCTGCTATCTTGTTTCCCTTGTGACGCACCGTGCGCTCGCCACTCAAAATATCGGCTCGAATAACCCGGTAACTGCGCTTGCCAGTAGCAAGAAAAGTGACCAGGAGACCATCCTTCTGGTATTTCCTGAGCAGTGCCACGGCCGGCTTCCTAGTATTATAGGTCACAAAATCAATGCGCTCACTGCCGATGTACCCATTAATCTCGCGTACATAGTCTTCGAGCGAAAATGAATCGGTCTGTCCGCGTTTACTAATGAGGTTACAATTGTATACCACCTTGGCCCGAGTCTTTCGGAGCGCCTCGGCGATACCCGGCACCAGAAGATTCGGAATAATAGCGCAGTAGTGATTACCCGGACCAATAATAATCAGGTCCGCTTCCAGAATTTTTTTGATTGCTTCTCTATTGGCCTTGGGACGTGGTTTGAGAAATACCTTCTTTACCCCAACTCTTTCAAACTCCTTACTCACATTAATTTCATGCTCGCCAGAAAGGAGCGCTCCACTTTCGAGCTTCATATAGAGACGGGTATCAGAGAGTGTCACTGGAATAACTTTCCCCCGAACATTCAGGATCTTGGCTGCCTCTTCCACCGCCTTGCCAAAATCTCCGGTGATTTTTTCTAGGGCCGACAAAAAAATATTACCAAAGCTATGTCCATCAAACCCCCCTTCAGCAAAGCGATAGTTCATGAGTTCCCGTAATCTATCCGGCGTATCAGAAAGTGCCACCAAACACTGCCGTACGTCACCGGGAGGCAAAACACCCAGCTCATCACGGAGGATGCCTGTCGAACCACCATCATCAGCCATTGAAACAATGGCGGAAAGTTCAATCGGATATTTTTTCAGCCCAGAGAGGAGCGCAAAGCTTCCTGTCCCGCCGCCAATAGTCACTACCTTTTTCATGTCGGGGCACTCGGAATCGAACCGAGACTAAATGGTCCCAAACCACTCGTACTACCACTATACTATGCCCCGAAGCGATAACCCGTACGGACCTTCCGCACGGGTTCTCACCTTATCTTTTCTGCTCCGCCCTATACAGGGAGAGACAGATGAGACTATTTTACTGCTTCTTTCAATGTCTTACCAGCGGTGAACTTTGGGACAGTCATTGCTGGAATCATGATCTTCGCTTTGGTCTGAGGATTGATGCCTTCACGAGCAGCGCGGTTCGAGACCTTGAAGGTTCCAAAACCGGTGAGCGTTACTTTGTTCCCAGCGGACAACTCACGAGTTATTTCGTCAGTCAACGCTTCGAGCATAGCCTCAACATCTTTCTTGGAAAGTTCAGTCTTGTCAACGATCGCGTGAACGAGAGTATCTTTGTTGATATTTTTCATAGTACTCACCTGCCTTTCTAGTTTAGAACATTCCGCTCTCGTGCCCCTCTTTTGAAAAAGGGTCTGAGAAACGAAAGTGCAAGTTAGCTTCTATCCTTTATACTAAGCCATTTTTCTAAACTATGCAATACCTAAGCCATTTTCCTCTATAACACTCTCTTTAAGCCATTATTTTCTACCGAGCATACTCCACTGCCTTCGTTTCACGGAAGACATTCACCTTGATTTCACCCGGGTACTTCAGTTCATCCTCGATACGTTTGGCGATATCACGAGCCAACTTCATAGCACCTAAATCATCCGTCTTCTCTGGATTAACGAAAATACGCACCTCGCGTCCTGCCTGGATGGCATAGGATTTTTCTACCTGTGGAAAAGAGTTAATGAGTGCCTCAAGTTCTTCCAAGCGCTTGATATATTTCTCCGCCGTTTCTTTACGTGCCCCTGGACGAGCAGCAGACAGAGCATCAGCAGCTGTAACAATAAATGATTCGATCGTCTGATGAGGGTACTCGTCATGATGACACTTCATGGCATCAATAACATTTTGTCCGATATTAAATTTCTCTAAGATACGCATCCCGATCTTGACGTGCGTCCCTTCAATCTCATGATCAACAGCCTTGCCAATATCATGGAGTAGTCCCGCCTTCTTGGCACAGGCCACATCAGCTCCCAACTCCGATGCTAAAGCCCCAGCAAGATATGATACCTCAAGCGAGTGCAGCAAGACGTTTTGCTTATAGCTGTAGCGATAGCGGAGCCGTCCCAGAATATAGAGGAGTTTTGGGTGTAGCCCAGCAATGCCGGCGTCATAGGCAGCGGCCTCACCCGCCTCCTTGATTTTCTGATCGATCTCCTTCTTCCCCTCTTCCACAGCCTCTTCGATGCGGGCTGGGTGGATACGACCATCACTGATCAGTTTTTCAAGGGCAATACGGGCAATCTCACGACGTACCGGATCAAAGCCTGAAATGACCACTGACCCAGGAGTATCATCGACAATAAACTCGACGCCTGTTTCTTTCTCGAGAGCGCGAATATTGCGACCCTCTTTACCAATAATCTTTCCTTTGATCTCATCAGAGGGAATAGAGACCGTGGTAGTGGTAAATTCAGATACATGGGAACGGGAGTACTTCTGAATAACGGTCGCCATAATACTGAGCGATCGCTTCTCAAGTTCATCATGAGCCTCGTTCTCAAGCTTCGACATGCGCTTGACCAGAGCATCCTTACTTTCCTCTTCCACCATCTGAAACAATTTCCCCTGTGCCTCTTCTTGGGAAAGATTGGCTACCTCTTGGAGCCGAACAAGCTCCTCCTGATGTAATTTCTCCGATTCTTCTCGGATAGCACGAATTTCCTCAGCCTTTTGGATGAGTCTTCGTTTTTCAGCTTCTCCTTCTTCGACGAGTTTTTCTACCTGTTCTTCTCGTTTCTCGATACGCTTCTCCTGCAGCAAAATCTTCTCTTCTCGAGACTGTTCATTTTTCTTGGCTTCTTCTAAGATCTGCACGGCCTGATTTTTGGCGTCCAAAACGATTTCTTTCGTTTTTGATTCCGCTCCCTCAAGCATCTTTGCAGCCTGACCTTCGGCGGTAGACAATTGCCCCTTGGCAATATTCTGTCGCACCAAATAGCCGACTGCAGCCCCTGCGACGAGTGTCGCTAATCCAAAAAGTATATACCCTATCATATCGATGTAGGGCGCTTGATTCGATACTACTTCTCTACCAAAATAACCCTCTCTCCTTACAGGAAACAAGGGACGTGCTCATATATGTGCCTCTCTCTCTTTCACATTCTCTCATCATATGGGACATTGGTTGAAATTTTCGTAGTTGCTATCGAATCTCGGCGCCATTCACTGTTTAAAAGCTGTACCCCCATCATAGTCTTCGTTTTCCCTTTTGTCAAAAGGGAAAAAAGGGTGGTATGATGGAACTACAGAAGAAATATCCACACAAAAAAACAATAGGAATGCATAAACCGACCGTTCTCGTTGTCCTTGATGGCTGGGGGTTATCAAATAATGTTCAGGGAAACCCTATCCGTGAGGCAACACTGCCTACTTTTGATAAATTGAGTCGCTTTTATCCGATGACCACCCTTCAGGCATCGGGTATTTCTGTTGGTCTTCCCTGGAATACTGCCGGGAACAGCGAGGTTGGGCACATGACTATGGGCGCTGGTCGAGTTATTTACCAAAGTATGCCCCGTATCTCCCTGTCTATTCAAGATGGGAGCTTTATGAAAAATAGCGTCCTAGTCGAAACCACGACAGCCGTCAAAGAGCACAAAGGGAGCCTTCATCTCATGGGATTGGTCAGTTCTGGTTCTGTCCACTCTCACAAGGATCACCTTATCGCTCTGCTCCGTCTCGCAAAAAATGAGGGACTTCCAGAGGTGTTTGTCCATGTTTTTACCGATGGTCGTGATTCTGCCCCTACCGCTGGTATTCAGCAGATCAAGGAGCTGATTCGTGAGATGCGCCTGATCGGTATTGGTAAGATCGCTAGTCTTTCGGGGCGTAACTTTGCCATGGACCGTAATAACAACTGGGATCGTATTGAAAAAACCTACCGCATGCTGACCGAAGGAGTAGGAGGAAAATCAGATGATCCCTCACTCGTTCTCGAACAATCCTACGCCAAAAACGTCACCGATGAGTATATCGAACCAACCAATATAACGGAAAATGGCGAACCCGTCGCCCTTATCAAAGATGGGGACAGCGTTATATTCTTTAACTTTCGTGAAGACCGAGCTCGTGAACTGACGCAAGCTTTTGTCATCCCTGATTTTAGCGGTTTTTCTCGCAAAAAACTTGATGTCTACTTCACCACTCTCATTGAATACGAACGGAATCTCCCTGTCCATGTCGCTTTTCCCCAAGAAGATATCAAAAATAGCCTGGGCGAAGTACTGAGTACCAACGGGAAAAAACAGCTGCGAGTGGCCGAAACAGAAAAGTACGCTCACGTCACCTACTTTTTTAATGGCGGCAATGAGGAGGCCTTTCCCGGAGAGGACCATCTTCTCATTCCCTCTCCTACCGTCGCCCACTTCGACGAAGTACCCGAGATGAGCTCTCCACAAATTACCAATACCATCCTACGAAAACTCGAGAAGAATGAATACGATTTTATTCTCGTTAACTATGCCAATGCCGACATGGTAGGCCACACTGGAAATGAGGAGGCTTCAATTAAAGCTGTTGAAGCAACCGACAAAAGTCTTTCCATTCTCGTGCCAGCCATCCTCAAAGTAGGAGGGGCTATCCTTATTACTTCCGATCATGGCAACGTCGAAGAATTAAAAAAAGCGTCTACCGGAGAGATCGATACCGAACACTCCACCAACCCCATTCCACTCTGGTACATCACACCAGAAAATCACCGTGAAAAAAGCGCCGAACAAATGATGCGCGAACAAAATGAGGTAAATGGACTCCTCTCTGATGTTGCCCCTACCGTTCTTGATATGATGGATATTGAAAAACCTGCAGAAATGAATGGCACCAGCCTCCTCCCTATTCTCGAATAAAATAGCTTTTATTCTCTTTGTTCCAGAAAAAAACCGCCCACCAACTGGTGGACGGTTTTTTCTTTTCCTCACTACTGCAACACCTTATCAACCAAGCCGTACCGTACCGCCTCTTCGGCAGACATAAAGTAATCGCGCTCGGTATCCCTTTCAATCTTCGCTAATTTCTGACCCGTATGCTTCGCTAGAATCTTGTTCAATCGATCCCGCGTTTTGAGTATATGCCGGGCATGAATATCGATATCCGTCGCTTGACCAGAGGCGCCACCTAAGACCTGGTGAATCATCACCTCGCTATTCGGAAGTACCATGCGTTTCCCTTTTTTCCCCGCGGCTAGTAAAAGCGCCGCAGCAGAGGCAGACATCCCAATGCAGATCGTTTGGATCTCAGGGCGAACATACTGCATGGTATCATAAATGGCGAGCGCCGCTGTCACCGAACCACCAGGAGAATTGATATACATTTTGATATCTTCCTTTTGGTTGACCGACTCCAAAAAAAGAAGCTGAGCAATAATAGCATTGGCCACACCATCATCAATCGGTGAACCGATAAAAATAATACGGTCCTTCAACAGTCGGGAATAGATATCATAGGCACGCTCCCCAAAACTCGTCTTCTCGACCACCATCGGAATGAGATACTGGTTATTCATAC
>JAYUDH010000108.1:0-22826 GCA_043739895.1 Candidatus Moraniibacteriota bacterium | reverse complement strand
TTTCTTGGAAGGAAATTTCATGCCGTACGTTTTTATTTCTTTGCGAAGTTCGAGTTCCTTTTTTTTCACAAAGGGAGCCATATAGGTATCGAAGCTAGAAAAGGCCTGTGCCCCCGCCCACTCGTTCTGGAGTGTCCCCAAGAAATTGACCATCTGCGACACCGCTGAAGAGAGGTGCTTCGGCGGTCCAGACTCTACTTTATTATCGACCCCGTTAAAACCTTCTTCCAGCAGCATCCGCAAACTCCAACCAGCACAGTAGCCCGAAAACATATCGAGATCATGAATGTGGTAATCGCCGTTTCTGTGGGCCTCACCGACATTTTTTGGATAAATATGAGAGAGCCAGTAGTTAGCAATGACACTGCCGGCAGTATTCAAAATGAGCCCCCCTAAAGAATAACCCTGGTTGGAATTGGCATTGACCCGCCAGTCGGCACGGTTCAGATAATCACCCACCGTCTTTTGTACCTCTACTACCACGTTACGATCCTCTCGTGCCTCACGCCGCTTCTCACGATAGAGAATGTACGCCTTAGCCATCTCGGCATAGTCAAACCGAATGAGGACATCCTCTACCACATCCTGGATCTGTTCCACGGTCGGGATCTGATCACTCCACTTCTCCTCCAGTTCGATGGCCACTTCGACGACCAACGTCTCGGGGATGAGTGGGTCATGCTGGTCAATCGCCTGTGCTGCCTTGGCAATGGCCTCTTTGATTTTTCCGATCTCAAAATCAACGATGGCACCGTTTCTTTTCTGCACTTTGTAGAGGGGCATAACGTAAAAAAATTATGGTTGGTATTTGACCTTGCACAGTATTAAACACCAAAAAACAAAAAAGGTGTCACACGACACCTTCTCCTTCCTATCTTACTAATATTTTCCTTTACTGAAGCTCTTTTTTTAGCTTCTTGCGCGTCCGACTGAGGATGAGTTTTACGGCATTTTCCGTCTTTCCTATACGGAGAGCAATGTCTTTCACTTTGAGACCATCCCGATACTTGAGGAACATGGTAACACGTTCAATTTCAGAATACGGCGCCAAGAGAGTATCCAAATTTTGAGGGAGGTATTCTTCTTCCTTCATCACTTCCATCCCCTCATTCTCATTGCCAGAAAGTGATACTGTTTCGTAACGTTCTTTTCGATAGGAGTTCACGAGAACACTGTGCGCCACCCGAAGGAGATAGGTAGCGTAAGAAGCATTGGCCATACGGAAACCAGGAAGATAACGGAAAGCCCGCACGAAGGTTTCCTGAGTCAGATCTTCAGCCAAAAGCAAATCACCCTCTAAGCGGCGAAGGAAATATTCTCTCATGAGAGGCAGGTATTTCTCGTAGAGGAGAGCAAAATGTTCGGGATGCTCCTGGGCATCAGCGACAAGGAGAGCATCCTCCTTGCGACGAGCAAACACTTTTTCCGTTGGCACGATAAACTCACTGTAGAGGAGCTCCGCGGCACCCTCGAAGCGATGCTCCCAGGTCAACATACTAGGCAACGAAATGCTTCTTCCCTCTTCTTTCTTGCTCAGACTCTGAAAGACCCAAGAAAAAAAATTCTGGTCCTGGACCGCGCCATCAGTTCGCAAGAGAAATTCTCTCCCAAAAGCAACTTCTGATTCTCTCCCCCTGAGGTCCGGGTGCACCTCGGCGAAGTAGACAGGCTTCCCCTTTTGATCAACAATAGGCACAATAAAGATATGTTCGCTCTGATGAGTACCGTTTTTTTTCGTATTCTCTACCTGTCCCACAAACGCTTTTCGCTCTGTACTGATAGTCTGCCACAGAGTCCGGTAGAAAGATGGTGGCATTTTTCCACCCCACAACTGACCCGGTTTTTTTCCCACAATTTCAGCCACCGAAAAACCGGTGCGCCGCTTCAGGGCAGCGCTCGCATAGAGAACACGTGACTCTGTATCTGTGATCAGAAGCCCTCCGGGGAGTTGATCAATTGCCTCTTTGAGTGTTGTCGTTTCCATAATGATATGCTTTCCAAAAGTACTTCCATCATAGCACGAGGGGTATTTTTTTTGACCAAGAAAAAAGTGGTTGAGAACGTATCTCAAACCACTACTGATAGCCTTGTTTAGGCAAAAACTACTCCTACCCTCTGAGGAGCTGTCGGATCAGACGTTCCCCTTGAACAGCCGCCTTCCGGAGCTTCGGACAGAGCTCGGCTCGCTCCCTCAAAAGCTGTTCGCAAGAAGCGGGCTTCTTCGAGGGCGGAGGGTCCTCAAATACGGCTTTCCCGCCGTTCGAAAGAACCCCCAGGCCGATCATGGCCGCAATCAACACACCACTTTTCAATAGACTCATGTCACCCCTCCCTGTTTCCACGGTATGAAGATGATACGACAAAAAAAGCCCGCTGTACAGAGGACTTCAAAAAATGTGAGTACTATTTTTTAGTAGTGAAAAATCACCTCTGTACACGACCCCTTATCAGGGTACCAACCTTCAGCTGCCATGCCTGGCCCTTCCATGGTGAGAATACCATGGAGCTGCTCCAATGGATCACCATGAGAAACAAGAATAACTTTTTTTCCCGCATGCTTTTCTTTTAATTCATCCAAAAATTCCTCAAGACGACTCCGTACATGAAGGATACTCTCCATGTCATCACTGGCGCTCGGCGTCAAACGCATCTGTGGTTCTGGGTATTTCTTGAGCAGCTCCTGTTGTTTCTGACCATTAAACCTCCCCATCCCTACTTCCCATACACGATCATCAAAAATAACAGGAAGGTCAGTCGCCTCGGCAATCATTCCAGCTGTCTCTTTGGCACGGAGGATTGGTGAGCTATACAATGCATCGGCTTGTACACCAGCCAAAAAAGTAGCTGTTTCTGCTACCTGTCCTCTCCCCTTCTCTGTGAGTGAATACTCTTTTTTGACCGGTGCTGAATTCAAAATATGGCGGACATTATTTTCCGCTTCACCGTGCCGTACTAAATAGAAAGTAATAGAGTGTTCCATCTTAATGCATGAGATGATAGACGTCTAGACCTGCCGACACAACGAACATGAGAACCGTCGAACCCACGACTTTGAAAGCAAAATAAATCAGCTCCTCGTCCCAGCTACGCTCCTTTTTATATTTCTCTTTGTGTTTTTTTGGCAAACGATGAATCATTTTTGTGTTTTTAGAAAAACTCTTACCCTTCGATAAAAGCCACCCTTCGATAAAAACTCAGGGTGATTTTTTGACAAAAATCACATTTTTTCTGGTGCACTGATACCCATGAGAGCGAGCGTTTCTCCAAGTACCACCTTGGTCGCTCGCACCAGTCTGAGGCGCGCCTCCGTCAACTCCTCCTTTTCACTCTCAATCACCCGACAGGCATCATAGAACGAATGGAACTTATCAGCCAGCTTCATGGCGTACTGTGGCAATTTGTGGACCGAAAAATCAGTGGCCACCGTTTCCACGAGTTCTGGGAAAAAGAGCAGTTCACGCATCAGTTGTCGTTCTTTCTCGTGTGTCAAAAGAGTGAGATCAGTCTCATGCTCCACAAAACCCTCTTCCTCAGCCTTGCGTAAGATACTACAGAGGCGGGCGTGAGCGTACTGTACATAGAACACGGGATTCTTCTGTGAACGCTCTTCTGCAAGACCAAGATCAAAGTTCATGTGTGTCTCTGGGGCGTACATCAAGAAAAAGAAGCGGGCCACATCATGGCCGACGGTTTCAATGAGTTCATCAATGGTCACTACATTACCCGCCCGTTTACTCATGCGCACTTCCACTCCATCCTTCACTACCTTTACCAGTTGCACAATGAGAAAGTGAATGTTCCCCTGGAAACCAAGTGCCTGAGCTACCGCTTTGAAGCGATTAATATAACCATGATGATCAGCACCCCAGGTCTCAATCAAAAAAGTAAAGCCACGCTCCATCTTATTGACGATGTATCCAGCGTCAGAGGCGAAGTAGGTTTTGGCACCATCACTCTTCATAAGCACTCGGTCTTTGTCATCACCAAACTCAGTGGTACGAAGCCACAGCGCACCGTCCTCTTCGAAAGTAAGCCCCTTCTCTTGAAGAAGAGCCAGTGCCTTATCAACAAAACCTTCTGCGATCAATGCTTTTTCTGATGTCCATACGTCAAAATGAATCTGCATTTTTTCTTTGACCGACTTTTGAATCATTTCTTCGAGAACATACTGAGCCGCCTTCTCTCCGGTTATTCGTACGTCCCCAAGAGAAGCAAACTGTTTATGTAGCTCCTCAATATATTCGCCACCGTACACCGCCTCGCTATCTTTCAGAACACTATGTCCCAGTTTCAATACCTGTTCCCCGGCATCATTCACGTAGTATTCATTCGTCACCTCATAGCCAGCCTTACGCAGAACATTGGCAAGAGCATCTGTATAGAATCCCCCACGGCCATTTCCCACCGTCAGTGGCCCTGTTGGGTTGGCAGAAATAAACTCATTGTTTACTTTTTCTCCTGCACCAATAGATGAATCTCCATATTTTTTCCCATCCCGTAGAATCTCCTCCGCCGTAGATGTAAAGACATTTTGAGTAAGAAAAAAATTCAAATACCCAGGGGCGACTATCTCAATGTTTTCTACTTCAGTAAGAGAAAAATTCTTTTTTATCAACTCCGCTATTTCAGAAGGTGATTTTTGGAGCGGTCTCGCTAAAGTAAGAGCGACGTTACTGGTAAAATCACCAAAAGTATCATTGACTGGACGGGTGACGGTATGAGCCAAAACAAAATTCCCCTCTTCATGAGACAGGATATTTTCCTTTACGACTCTTTCAATTTCTTGAACAATTTTTTCCTTCATGTTTTCTATCGTAGCCGAAAAAAGCCAAAAAGGGAAGACTCATCCTCTTTTGAAAGCAAAAATATCCGAACAAGCTTGAGCGCGACTTGAAAGTGTTCGAGCACGGTGCCGTCTACCCCGTAGACGGATCGAATACTTTCACGTCAGTCAAAATCACGCTGGGATTTTGACGGCGAGCAAGTTTGGTTCGGATATTTTTACTCACGTTACAATGAGTGAGTGACAGCGATCTTCTTTTTGAAGATGTCGGCATTCTTGGGAAGCACTTTCCCTTTGCGCCTTTTGATCTGTTCGGTCTCGGGAAGTGAGGCTATGGTCTGGCATTCTTCACCACAACAGCCAGAGAGTTTTTCCTGGCAGTCTGAGCACTGAATGAAGAGCATATTACATTCGACATTGGCACAGTTGGTATAGTCGTCACAGAGACGATCACACTGGTAACACTTGGCCAGCACATCATCGGTAATGCGTTCACCAAGACGTTCGTCAAAAACAAAGTTCTTGCCCTTGAATTTCGATGGCAGTCCTTCGCGCTCGATCTGATGCTTGTAATCGATAATCCCCCCATGGAGTTGATAGACATTCTGGAAGCCATGGTGTTTCAGGTACGAACTGGCCTTCTCGCAGCGAATACCACCCGTACAGTAGAGGAGCACTTTTTTATCTTCCTGACCGGCAAGTTGTTCCTTGACCATCGGCAACTCTTCCTTGAAGGTATAGGCCGGCGGACAGAGTGCCCCTTCGAAGTGACCGATGACCGATTCATAGTTGTTACGCATATCCACTACCACTGTTTCCGGCTCCTCAAGGAGCTCATTAAATTCTCGCGCGGAAAGATGGGTACCAACATTGGCCACATTGTAATCATCGGGTTGTAGACCATCGGCCACAATCTGCTTCTTAACCTTGATGGTGAGTTTCCAGAAGGCATCATTCTTTTGTTCCACCCCCACCTTAAATTGCACGTTAGTAAATTCTTTCCGCGCATAGAGGAGATCTCGAAACTTTTCAAAATTCGGCTCAGGCACGCTCATCTGAGCATTGATTCCTTCTTTGGCAAGATAGATGCGCCCCAAGATACCGAGCCCCTGCCACTCGGCAAACAAGTCGTTACGGAGCGCCTGCGGATCAGCAATGGCAACATAGCGATAAAAAGAAATGACGCGCCGCGAAAAGGACTCCTCGGCCACTTTTGCGAGCGCTTCGTCTTTCCCAAAATGATTGCGGAGTTGATGGAGAGTATGAGTCATATACTTTATCCTAGCCTACCAAAGCGAGAAATGGAAGGGTTTCACACTTTCCTCTTTGATAAAAAATGTTAAAAACTTGCTTATTTGAGCCAAATGTGGGAAAGTGAAGATAGAGAAATGTATGACCATTATTGCTACCAACAAACGAGCGGGCCTGGATTATGCCCTCGATCAGCACTTCGAGGCCGGTTTAGTGTTGACCGGCGCAGAGGTCAAATCAGTCAAAACAGGCCACGCTAGCCTGAAAGGTGCCTTTGTCACCGTCATGCGTAATGAACTCTACTTAACCAATGCTCTCATCCCCCGCTACGCCCAGGCCCACCGTGACACGAAGCATGAAGATAGCAGACCACGAAAGCTCCTCATGCGCAAGCGAGAAATCCGCTCTCTCATAGGAAAATCACGCACAGAAGGCTTGACACTCGTCCCTATTCGGTTGTATACTAAGAAGCAACTTGTGAAGCTTGAGTTTGCTATTGGCAAAGGCAAGAAGGAATACGACAAGCGGGCCGATTTGGGCAAGCGCGAAGCGAAAAGAAGGATCGAACGTGCCATGCGAGCGCACTAGACTATCGTGTTTATATCATTTACTAAGTGATGTAAACGGGGTTGTTTAGACTCGACAGGATGTACTTTCAAAATAGGCAAGCCGACCTCGGGGGCATGGTCGTAAATATCGCTCTCAGATGATAAATGCAAACTTCATCACAAAGACAAAGAATGCACTGGCGCAAGCTTTTGCTCCTTCTTTTGCTCTTGCTCTCGCCTAATTTTTAGGTGAAGCCATCAGAATCCTGATTCTCGGTAAGGAATTTCTGGTGTCATATAATCGAGACGGCCGAAGGATTTCTGTTTCTTTCTCCTTCAAAGCCGTATTGCGAAAGACGCACCCGCATGAGGATTTTGTTTCCTTTCTACCTCATGTCTGTACCCAAAGGTAACTACGCTTGTAGATTATTTTGAAAAAACTTCACTGGACATGGGTGCAATTCCCATCAACTCCACAGTCGTTTTTTAAGTGAAAAAAGTGAGACGAAGACGCCACAATCGACCGAAGCCAAAAGTACAGCTCAAGGAACACGCCCGTGTGAACGAGAAGATTCTCGTCCCCCAAGTGATGGTTATCGACATCAATGGTGAGAACTGCGGCGTGATGGATACCTCGGCTGCCATTTTGCTTGCTCAAGAACAAGAAGCCGATCTCGTAGAGGTCTCCCCCTTGGCCAAGCCCCCTGTTTGCAAGATTACCGACTACGGAAAGCTGCAGTACAAGGTCGCTAAGCAAGAACAGCAGCAAAAGGCCAAGCAGAAGAAAGTTGAAACCAAGGGCATCCGCATTGGTTTCCGTACTGACAAACACGATCTTCTTTTCAAACAAACACAGGCAGAAAAATTCTTGACCAAAGGAAGTAAGGTCAAAATTGAAATCATCCTCCGTGGTCGCGAAAAGGCTATGCAGGATAAAGCGAGAGAAAATCTCAATTTCTTCTTGAAGAGTATCACTACTCCCTATCGTTTCGAAGAAGAAGTGAAGCGTGGACCAATGGGGTTCACTACCCTCATTGTTCCAGAATAATATCCATCAAAACGCACTTGTATGCCAAAACTTAAGACCAGAAAATCAGTGGCCAAAAAAGTAAAGGTGACCGGTACCGGTAAACTGAAACGCCGTGCTTCAGGTCAGAATCACTACAATTCACGTAACAGTGGTGATGAGACACGGGCCAAGCGCAAAGATCAGAGCATCTTCAAGACCGAAGAAAAAAATATCAAACGAGCTATTCCTTACGCGTGATCCATCGAAATCAGTAATTCCATTTTAAAGAGAATCGTATGACGAGAGTAAAACGTGGTGTCATGACCAAGAAACGCCACAAGAATGTCTTGAAGGCCGCTAAAGGTTTTCGTTGGGGACGTAAGAATCTGTTTACCAAGGCCAAAGAGGCCGTGATCAAGGCTGGTAAGTACGCCCGTCGCGATCGCCGTGCTAAGAAGCGCACCTTTCGTAGCTTGTGGATCACCCGTCTCAATACAGCGCTCCGCATGTACGACGTCAAATACAATGCTTTTATTGCCTTAGGGATCAAAAAGAATATTGCTCTCGATCGCAAAGTCCTCTCTCAGATGGCTGTTGAGAACCCAGAGACGTTCAAGACCTTCATTGAATCAGTCAAGTAATCGTCTTTTAAAAAACCGCTCCTGAAAGAGCGGTTTTTTGTTTCCTTAATATCCGACTATCGCTCCCTCCATTTTCTCCAAGAAGAAATAAGGAGGGCGGCAAGAAGGACCCCTCCGCCATCAATTAATACGTCAGTGAATCGTGCACCACGGAACGGAACAAAGAATTGGTGCAGTTCATCGGTCGCCCCATAGGCGAGCGAGAAGAAGGCAGCTACCAAAAGAATCTTTTTCCATCCGTCATGAACAAAGGTATAGCGAAAAAAACAAAAAGAGATCCAGGTAAGGAGAGCATACTCGAAAACATGAGCGCCCTTACGCTCCAGAAAGTACGAGAAAGGGGGTGGGCTGTCAGGGACTTGCCCCGAAAGAGCAGAGAAAGAAAAAATAACTCCCATCCAAATAATAAGGAGGAGAGCAGAGAGAGTACGGGTATAGGCAAACGAAAATGGAAGAGTACGCATATGAAAGACTACGACTTTTTTCGTTGCCCAAATTCCTCTACTAAATGGAAAAGGGCATAGAAAGGGAGCCATAGCCACACGGTTTTTTTTATGAAGTCATCAAGAAAGGAGTTGAGGTTCATAGCTTGGGTAATGAAGTATGAGAACAGTGATCACTAATTTCATAAATAACGTCCTTCTTTTCCACCACGATCTTCCAGCCCTTTTCTTCTGCCACCGCCTTGAGGTTCTGATTGGGATTAAAAGCAATAGGGTGATCAACTAACTCAAGAAAACTCGTATCAGAACCGGTGTCACCAATACCATACGACCCCTCGAGAGTTATCTTGTGTTCGTACAGGTATTGCTCTACCAACGCCCCTTTATTCTTTGATGGCTCGAAGGATGCTTCACCAGTATACATCCCTTTCTCATCCACTGCATAGACGCTTCCAAAGGCAGCATCGAACTTCAGATACTGACGATTGTATTCTTCCACCACCTCTACCGGCGATCCCGATATGACGAGGAGGTGATATCCCTCTTCTCGTAATTTTTTTATCAAACGCTCGGCATAAATATACGTACGCTTCGCATGAAAAGGAATGAGGAGTTTACTGGCCCGTAATACATCAGCCTGAGAGCAACCGCGAATGTGCTCTGAATAAAGAGCTACGAGAGCTTTACGGTAGTCCTCGTATGTCCCCTCATGTTTGAGCCAATTCGTATAAATTTCGGTCAATTCATTGCGCGCTTCATAGGGAAAGACCTTCATCCAGGTCAATTCGCTAATCAATTCGAAATGAAGATTTTTACGAAAAATAGTGCCATCAATATCGAAAATGGCAATTTTTGTTTTCTTGGCGTCAGTCATAGTCGTACGTTCATTCATTTAAAAGCGCTTCTTCATTGTACTCATAATCTGGTAGAGAGCAACGCCCGCGGCAACAGAGACATTGAGCGAATTCTTTTTTCCCCGCATCGGGATCTCTATTATTCGGTCACATTGTTTTAGTACTTTTTGATCAACGCCACCGACTTCGTTCCCTACGATGAGAGCGACATGTCCTTTGGGATGGTACTCCTGATAGTCAGTACTGCGTTCAGCTTGTTCGAGCGCTACGATCTCATAGTGATCTTTTTTTAACCGGTTGATCAACCTTGCTAGAGATCGCACCTGTTTCCATGGTAGTGAATTTTCTGCGCCGAGCGCCGTCTTCCGAAACGCTTTCTCAGCATCACTCAGATAGAGCGCATCTACTTTGGGCGGCAACGGAGAATAGCCAGAGAGAATAATCTCACTCACCCCCGCACCATCCGCTGTACGAAACATTGACCCGACATTATGGGCACTGCGGATATCATGAATGATAAGAATGATGTGCTGATCGTGCTTACTTTCCATGTTCCTGAAATAATTGCTTGCCCGTTTCCCAAACGGCCGGAGAATCCTTTTTCACTTTCATCCAGTACCACCACTCACCACCCCACAAGTAGACTTCCGGAAAACCAACCCGTTTAGCATAATCGACATTCGCACGCAGCTTGTTTTCATTCATAGTCTTTGCCTGTTCCTCAAGTGACATATTGGCTACCCACCCACTGGCCCATGGCTCGGCCTGGAGTTCAATCACCATGAGATTCCTCTGGTGCGTAAAGGTTCGTACCAGCCAGGCCTTGGCACGAAAGAAGTTCGGTCCAATAGGGTAAGTAAAGTAGCCACCTGCCTTTTTACTATAGATATCACGATAGAGTGTGGTACCAAATTCATCGCCGCGACTCGCCGCCCCTACCCACAAAGAGAGCTCTCCACTGTCGGTCAGGAGAATAGGCCGCGACGAATCAAGCTGTTTCACTAAAGCCACTTCTTGTTCCAAAAAGGAAACTTGGAAATCAGGGCAGATACCAAAAGGGAGAAATGGCTCATTCTCTACCTGCCACTTCACCACCTCACTATTACCCTTGTAGCGCTCTACCGTCTTCATCATAAAATGAAGAATCCCCTGTTTACGCACCTGCCCATTGTCACTTGCCCAAGAAGGAATATGACATTCTGGCCAACGTGGTACCTTGAGTCCCACCGTGAGGATAACCTCAGCTCCCCGCTTCTTTGCTTCAGCCAACTGCCAATCAATTTGAGCGTAGTCATACACCCCCTTCTCTGGCTCCACTAAGTCCCAGTAGACAGGTAGACGTACTTTTTTCATACCCACATCATCGAGAAGTGCGAGGTACGTTTCTTTCCAGTCAAGTCCCAGATCACTCGCATAACGAGCAGAAAAAGTCATGCCCAAACTAACATCGTCGCGTGGTGCTGGACCAGGGAGATTAAAAAAACCAAATAAAAGAATAATGATGCTAAGGAGCGCCAGGAGAGTTATTCCAAGACCCTTAAAAAATGACTTCATATCATCACATGTTTATACGAGTGAAAGCGGTACACCACTGACTGTCGCCAACCAAAGACCGATACCAATAATAACAATAGCCACTGCTTTTTGGACCCAGTCCCAAAAAAGAAGTTGTTCACCAAATATCCGAGAGTAGCGAAAAGAGAGAAGGAAGGTGAGCACCAGAAGGAAAACGTACTGCATACCTGATAACGCCTGTACGAAGGAGACCGAACCGAGGTATGTAGCATAAAAGATAAGAAAAGTAGCGACGCCAGCTAATACCTTGTTCAGTACGAAAAGGGCACCTGTCGTGGCGGCACGGCTGGAACGATGTGAGAAGCCCCGAAACTGAGCAAAAATTTCCTCTCGAAAATGGGGAATAAGGAGGAGTGAAAAGCCCGCCAAGACCATCCCAAGGCGCGACCAGACAAAGCCACTCGCAAAATTTGACTGCGCGTAGCCATTTTTGAGTAAAATAAAGGAAAAACCAATACATATCCCCGCTACTAATACAAAACGAGAGACGTGCTCCCCGCGACGGAGTGGCAAGTCAAAAGAAATAAGAAGACCACCAACAATAAGGAGGATGAGCGCCAAAATGTACCACATATTCACACTCATTTCCCCTGGAGTTCCTGGAAGAAAAACTGCCAAAAAAGTAACGAGTGAAGTAATCGTCCCCACCAGTGGGGCAACGCGAGAAATATCATGTTGCTTCACTGCGGTATAAAAGGCCACTAAGCCATAGACAAAAATAAAGCCAGAAAAAAGAAAAACACCTGTAGTTCGGGCATCGAGAAAGTGAAAACCAAAAGGGATGAAGCCTAAGGCAAAAAGACTAAAGAGAGAGACGAAGAAAGCATAGACAGCCGGGGTCGGTATGCGGTCAGAAAGAAGGTATTTATCAAAAACGGCAGCGATGGCATTAAAGAAATACCCAAGCAGTGCAATGAGAGCCCACGTCATAAATATTTTTATTGATGTTTCATTTTCTATTATACCTGAAAACAACTCGCTTCCGATAGAGCACCCATTACTCTGCCTGAATCTTCCGATAATAGAGATCAACATCCGCTATCCACTTGCGAACGCTCTCCGGACTATGAGTAGCACAACTTGAGCCACATTTCCAGACAACCATATTTTTTGGTTCACTGGTCATTCTTTTTGCTACCAGCTCGCTAATACGATGTCCGACAGCATGAACAGCCTCTTCAGGGCTTCCGAAACAACCGTGGCCCATGGCCACCCCACGACTTCCTGCCCCTTTAAACCCCCAGTAGTTAAAGCAATCTGCTCCATCAGGAGTACGTGGTACATGTTTCCCCCAGTCACTTTCCTTTTTGGCAATACCTACTATCAGAGCAGCAACACTTCGGTCATACTCCGCAATCGTCGGAGCCATAATCTGTAACGGATAGCCGCTCGTCAGCTCTTGAATGCGGGTATTTAAATCCTGATTGCTCTCCTTCTTTTCCGTTTTCTTCTCTTCTTTTTGTATTGTGGTGAGTAGTTTCTCAGGAACAATACAAGGAGCAGCTTCCTTAAGATTCCCTTTTTCTTCCTCCAGATCACTAAAAAATGAAAAGTCACGCTGCCAACGACACAGTTCTTCCTTATAGATCAGAGGGGAAACTACTTCTTGAGATGGATCAGTATCAGTATTTACCAGATCTTTCGTATCGATCGCAGGAAGAGCCGGGAAGGTTCCTAAGACACTGACAAAGAGAAAGGTGAAATGCGAAAAAAACCTTTTTGTAAAAAAAAGATACTTTGACGAAAAATGCTTCAGTTGTGATAGCTTGAAAGCAGTACTATCTTTTCTGACAGACTCTCTCATAGAGTGCCTGTTCATCTATTGCAACCGCTGCAACCCCTCCGGAACAGTGTTTATAGATTGAAACTCTTTCATATGTCCCTCTTTGGTAATCGAGACATGAAAGGGAAATTTCTCAAGAACGTACTACCGATGATAGCAAAAGAACACCCTTCCGTCAAGAAAAAAAGCCACTCTTTCTAAGAAAAATGGCTTTAATAAAGGTATATATGTAAAATTCTTCTCTCTATTCTTCGCTTAATTGCGAGAAATAGATATCAACATCACTAATCCACTTTTTGACACTCTCTCGACTGTGCCCCTCACAACTAAAGCCACATTTCCAAACAATCATTTTTTCTGGGGTATTGAGCTTTTCCGAATGAATGAGTTTATTAAGGCGTGTCGCCACCGTCTCAACGGCATCCTTCCGGCTATTGAAACAGGTATGACCACCGGAGCCCATCATGCGACGCACACCCCGATACCCCCAGTAGTTGAAGCAGTCTTGATCGTCGAGTACTGGTACACGCTTTCCCCAATTACTCTCCTTTTTCGCAATGCCAACAAGAAAAGCTGCCGTCAGGCGATCCTGGGAAAAAATATACGGTAGCATCGATTCAATAGGGTACCCCTTCACCATTTCACGGATACTGTCCTCGTATTTTTCTTTCGTTACCTGACTAAAATATTCAAAAAAAATGTCTTGCTCTGGATTATAATTCTCCGCTACTGAAGAAGGTACATCACTGCTGCTTAGTTGTACTTCCTGACTCGTTTCAACAGGCGCCGCCGAACGAGCAAACACCCCCGGACCAAAATAATGCTCCATAAAAGCCATGCTCACCATGCCAAAAGCTACCCCGCCGATAAGGGATCCATAGAGCATTTTATGAGGAGTAAAGCGTGGAAGAGAACGAAGAAAGAGCGCTTTGATACACTGAGCAAAGAACGCTCTCCGCTGCCATACGAGTTTCGTTGTATCCTTGAAGGAGCGCTTCTTTCCAGCCATCTTGAGTGTTGGCGAGATACTTCTCGCACCATCAAAACCTCTCTGCGGTGGGAGGGAACGAAAAGCACGGGGAGGAGCAGCAAGAATGGGACGAATTTTTTTAGAAGAAACGATGTCGAGAGATCCTGGGCTTTTTCTCGCACGTGCCTCTAGCGATGATTGCAAAGTATAGCCTGACATTTATTTTTTTTGAATGACATGACGACTGGTCATGCAAGAAAACTACCCCATCATTGTATCACGATTTTTTCTCCAGATCCAACCATACAGAGCACTTCCAACAAAAATCATGCAGAGCGAAAGAGCCTGCCCCCGAGTAAATATTCCCAAAAAAAGAGATACGCCAAAATCTGGTTCTCGCACATACTCAAGGAGAAATCGAATCGCTCCATAGACAAAAAGGAATGAAGCACTCAGATACCCTGGTGTCATAAAACGGCGATAGAGAGCCATCATGCAGAAAAACAGAACAATCCCTTCAAAAAAAGCTTCATACAGAGTTGAAGGATGACGAAGGACTGCCACTGGAAACGTACCAGGAAAATACATCCCCCAAGGAAACAGCGTTACCCTCCCATAGAGCTCACCATTAAAGAAGTTTCCCAGGCGACCAAAAAATAATGCTATCGGAGTGGAGAGGGCAATAAAGTCAGTCGTCCGTAAAAAATCACTCTTTCTTTTTTTGACAAAAAAGAAGAGTGCAAGCACAGCGCCCAGTAATCCACCATGAAAACTCATCCCAGAAACGCCAACGAAGAGACCCGAAGCACTATCATACGGCCATACAATTTGACTCGGATCAGCAAAAAAGAAATCTGGTCGATAGAAGAGTGCGTACCCCAACCGCCCACCAACAAGGGCACCAAAAAAAAGACCGAGAAAAAGGTCATGAACATCCGTAACAGAGAGCGAGAGGCTATCTTTTTCCCTCACAAGAAGAGCATATCCTAAGGCAGAGAAAAATCCTACCAACCAAAAGAGAGCATACCAGTGAACAGAAAAAAAACCGACCGTAAAAGCGATCGGGTTTAGATGTTCAGGGAGATGTTGCCACCAAGTAAGCATAACCCCTTATTCATTATAAGACTTGAGCTGATCACGGAACTCGATACTATAGATCTGGGAAAGGGCAATGAAAAGGGAAACGATGATTGGCCCAATAATAAATCCTGATAAACCGAAGAGACTTATCCCACCTAAGGTAGCAAAGAGTACAAATAGAGGATGCATTTCGGTATCCTTCCCCACAAGCTTCGGTCGAAGCACATTATCAATGACCGATATAACACCAAAACCAACCGAAAGGATAAAGACACCCTGCCAAATATTTCCTAAAAAGAGCATGATAATGCCAGCAGGAAGCCAGATAATACCCGAACCAAACATCGGAATAATAGAGAAAAGTATCATAACCAATCCCCAGATAGCGGGCGAAGGAATACCAGCGATCCAGAACATCAACCACCCCAAAAGACCCTGAATAACACCCACCACGATGGTCCCTTTGAGCGTGGCGCGGCTAATAGAAATAAACTTTTCAATGAGAAGCCTATCATGTTCATCTTTCAAAGGGGAAAGCCCCATTAAATGATGGAGTGCTCGTTTACCATCAATAAGAAAATAAAAGAGGGTAAAAAACATAATAAATACCCAAAAGAGAAAACTCGTAATCCCCTGGTATGCAGCTTGCAGTATCCCCAGAGCATTTTGACTCAGGTTCTTAATATCATTAATAATACGTTCTTCATCAAATGCCGCCGTATTCAAAAAAGCATCGGCGTATGGAACGTTATGAATAGCTGTTAGTGTTCGTTCAATCGATGACTGCAGTACTGATTCCTGGGTCACCAGATGATAGAGGTTACTGGCCTCACTGATTGCCAAACTCAGGACCAAAAAGAGTGGCGTAACAATAATGAGAATAACCAATAAGCACGTAAAGAGAGCGCTGGCACCACGGTGCCCATGTGTGACCCGTTCAAACCAATGGTAGGGTCGTTTAAACAAGGCTGTTAAAATAGCGGCGGCAACGATAGCGGTTAAAAAGGGCTGTAAGATAAAGAAAACAGCTACACCAACTACGGCAAAGAGGAGAAAAAAGAAGGTGACGTTGAGTGATTTGAGTTGCATGTTTTTAGTGCAATAACTTTTTAGGAATACCCTCATTATACTCTTCCCAGGCTTTTTTCGAAAATACAGAGAAGGGCACCGTACCAAGGAGAATCTGCGCATTTACCAAAAGCGTTGGCTGTCCATCTATAAGCAGTTTATGGTGTGGCGGACGGACAGAGAGAGTAAGATGGTAGCGATCAGCAAAATATTTCTTAATACCGGCACGCGTATTATAACTCACCGAAAGAACAAACGGCTGAAATACCTTCTTTGTTGCGGAATAATAGTGGCGGTGATTTTCATGAAGGAAGAGATATACTTGAGCTCCCCGCCAATCAACCTTCTTTTTTTCCCCAAATGGGTGCGTCATTTCATCCTTCGCCAACTGTCGAATTTTTTCTTCCTGTTTCCCCTGCTCCTGAAAATAGATGCAACGACTACGGAGAGAACAAGCAGAACATTTTGGCCGTGCACTACAGAGAGCACTCCCAAAATCCATGAGTGTCGCATTGAGTTCTTTTTTTGAAGTAACAAATGCATCTTCCCAATAGACCTCATCCGACACAAGATGTTTCCCTCCAAAAAAGAAGCGTCCGATAACTCGGAAAAGATTCGTATCCCAGGCCAGATGATTATCGCCATAAGCAAAACTCATGATGGCGGCGGCCGTGTAAGGACCAACTCCCGGTAATGACTCAAGCAGTTTTTTATCGCGAGGAAACTGTCCACCATATTCTTCCACTACCCTCTGGGCAGCCCGAAGCATATTACGTCCCCGCACATAATAACCGAGACCCTGGTAGAAAGGGAGAAATTCCACCCACGATGCACGCGCGAGATCCCCCACTGTCGGAAAACGATGCAGAAATTTCTCATAGTACGTAACGACTCGTACCACCTGTGTCTGCTGAAGCATGATTTCAGAAACCCACACTTCATAAGCGCTGATTCTTTTTTTACGCCACGGCAGCGTCTCTCTTCCGGCTTTCTGAAAAAAGTCAGCGAGACGCTGTTCAAAAAATCGAATTTTTTCTTTCCGGATTGACATAGGATGTTCACTATTGTACCCTTTCCCCTACCGCCGAACAAGGCGCCGATTTCTCCTTAGGAGCACGTCATGACTCAATGGATTACTGTTGTTTCTCCGTGTGATAACGGAAAGTGGCGTGCCCGCATAGAAACCCACGAAGGGAAAACCATCAAGGTTGGTGAACCCCAAGATTCACAACTGGCGGCTCGCGGGAGCCTCATGACACTCTACCCAGAATACTTCGGGATTCTGGAAAACAGAGTAGTCGGCCCAGACCCTACTCAAAGAGAAAAGGTCGGCTACTGAATCACGCCACCACCAAGACACATATCGTCGTCATAAAAAACGGCAAACTGACCTTCGGCAACGCCAAGGTCTTTTTCTTTTAACGTCACCATGACACTCTTTTTTTCTCCATACACTATCGTAGCCGGGTACATTTTTTCACCATGGCGAATTTTTACCAAAAGCTCACTTGTTTCCGGTCTTTTTTCAGAAATCCAATTCACTGATCCGACATCGAATGTGGCGCGCGCGGTGAGTTCATGGTGTAGACCATGAGAGATAAACACCTCATTCGTTTCAGTATTTTTCTTGACCACGTACCAAGGACCGCCTGAGAGCCTGATGCCACGGCGCTGTCCCACCGTAAAATACCAAAAGCCATCATGGATACCCAAGATATTTCCCGTTTCGTAGTCAATTAATTTCCCTGGATTTTTCCCGAGATGATACTCTAAAAACTGATCAAAGGGGATTTTGCCCAAGAAGCAGATACCCTGACTATCCTTGCGCAAGGCGTTCGGCAGGTCGAACTCTCTGGCCAATTTTCGTACCTCACTTTTCTGTAATTTCCCAATCGGAAATAAGGCTTTTTTCAGCTGCTTCTTTGATAACTGAGAAAGGAAGTAGGTCTGGTCTTTCACAGGATCAGGCGACATGGAAAGCACTGGCTCTCCACCCTGCTCTTCGGTCCAAGCGTAATGGCCGGTGGCGATTTTCTCAAATTGCCCCTGATACTGCGTTTCTAAAAAATCATAAAAGGCTCCAAACTTAATCCGCGCATTGCAGAGCATGTCAGGATTAGGAGTTCGTCCCGCCTTCACCTCACTCACTGTATATGCCACCACACGCTCCCAATACTCCTTCTGAAAGGGTACAACTTCAAGCGGTACCCCTGCCTGTTTACATACCGCCAGAACGTACGACAAATCATCCTCCCAGGGACATTCTCCCAAAAACGAGAGCTCGTCCTCGAGCCATATTTTCAGATAAAAAGCAGTGAGTTCATGTCCCTCTGCCTGAAGGAGGCGCAAGGCTACCGAACTATCCACTCCACCAGAAACCAATACTGCTATTTTCATAGCTTCGTTATTACCAGTTGCTCTGCAATATCTGCGTGATCAAAAAGAAATTTTTTTATAACACTCTCCACCTCCGTAGCGCTATGACACCGCATCAATTCTGCCCGGAGTTCCTTGGCTAAAGGAAAATGATTAATATACGCCTGGTAGTGTTTCTTCATCAACTCAAAGCTCTTTGTCTCTTTCCATGTTTCCTCAAAAAGCTTCGTATGTTCCAAAGCAGCCAAAAGTTTCTCCTCTACCGTTACTTTTTTATCAGCATCAAACAACCATGGATTGCCAAAAATGGCTCGACCGAACATGACTCCATCGGTCCCTGTCTCTGCCACCTTCTTTTTTGCATCCGCCATATCATGGACATCACCGTTGCCCAAAATGAGCGTACCTCCGTCAGCTGGCGGACCCTGCGCTATTTCCACTGCCCGCTTGATCCGTTCCCATCTCGCTGGAACGAGAGACATTTCTTTCTTGGTCCGAGCATGGAGCGTGATAACGGCTGGCTTCGCCTCGAGTAAGGCTGGAAGCCATGTTTCCAGAGCATCCTCGTTAAATCCGAGTCGCGTTTTCACTGAAATAGGAAGCTCTTTTCCTGCAGCGAGCGATCCTTCACGCGCAGCGTAAATGAGCTGTTTGGCTAGCTCCGGATCCTTCATACATGATGCCCCAGCACCCTGCTTCATAACATTTTTATCTGGGCAACCCATATTGATATCAATTCCATCAAAGCCCAATTCCGTCACCAGTTTGGCCGCCTCACGCATCTTCTCGGGATGAGCAGTAAAGAGCTGAGCAACAATTGGCCGCTCGGCTTCAGAAAAATGTAGGTCGCGAATAAGTGCTTCACGACCCTTTGGATGACACAGGCCGTCAGCCGCTACAAACTCAGTCCACAGAACATCTGGCTTACTGTACTTCACAATGTGTGCGCGAAAAACTGCATCCGTGACATTCGCCAGTGGCGCTAAAACAAAGATAGGGCGCTTCAGTTGTCCCCAAAATCCTAAGTAAGGTTTCATATGTTTCTTGGCAGTATAACTGAAGAATTCTAGCTTATTTCCAGAAAAAAGAAAACCCTCATTGACCCCATTAGAGAACACTGCGCCTTTGGCGCGACTTCAGTCGCTTACAGCGACTTTTCTCTCACGGGGTTGACACCACTTTTCCTCCCTGGTACTATAAAGCAGACAAATTTAGTCTGATTTATACCAAACATCCTGAACCTTCGACGAGCTCAGGATAATGATTCGGAAATCATTATGAAAATATCCAAGAAATCCTACTATGGACTGCGTGCAGTACTCGCTCTCGCCCAGACAGAAAAGCCTCTTTCCATCCATACACTCGCTAAAAATGAGCAATTACCAGAAGAGTACCTCGAGAAAATTCTCCAGATCTTACGGCGCGTAGGCTTGGTAGAAGCGCGGAAAGGAACAACCGGCGGCTACCTGCTCGCCCGCCCTCCGAAAGAAATAAATGCCTGGGAAATACTCCGTGAGCTCGATGGTCCAATCAAGCCATTTTTACCACCACTCAGAGGAACACTCCCCTGTTTCCAGCCCAGTCACTGCCAAACGAACGAAGTGTGGCGCACGCTGGAGAACGAAATTGAAAAAACGCTTTCTCAAGTAACGCTTGCAAGTCTCATACCGAAGAATAACCCCAAACTATAACCCCCTTAGCATTGTCTATGATTAAACTCCTCAACCTTTCTGTCTCTATTGGTGAAAAGAATATTTTGAAAGATATTTCTTTTGATTTCAAACAGGGTACTGTCTATGCGCTGATGGGGCCAAATGGTTCTGGAAAGTCTACGCTCGCCAGCGCCATCATGGGTCATCCGGATATCACATACTCCCGTGCCTCAAAGATTCTGGTTGGGACAAAGAATATTAAAACGCTGTCACCCGATACACGTTCCCGGATGGGCATCTTTCTCTCCTTCCAAACACCACTCGAAATTCCTGGGGTAACGGTCTTTGACCTTCTCCGAATTGCCCTCGAAAAAAAGATGGACCCAGTATCACTCCATAAACAGGTCAAGCTCTATGCTAAAGAACTCCATATTAAAGATGAACTTCTAAAACGCTCCCTCAATGTTGGATTTTCAGGCGGAGAAAAAAAGAAACTCGAAGCACTCCAGGCCGTTCTTTTGGCACCACAGTTTGCGCTCTTTGATGAGGTAGACACTGGTGTTGATGTCGACGCTCTGAAAACAATCTCTACCTTCCTCAAAAAACATCTCCCCAAAGAAACAACATTAGTATTCATTACTCATTCCACCCGTCTCCTCAAATACGTCAAACCCGATGAAGTACTGGTTATCAAAGAGGGAAAATTAGTAAAAACTGGCAAGGCCAACCTTGCAAAAACTATTGAGGAAAAAGGTTTCGAGGCACTATGAAAAAAACATCCCCCAACAATCTCGATCTCGATGACTACAAGTATGGTTTCTCCATGCCAGACGTTTCCGTCCACCGAACCAAAACCGGTATCAGCCCAGAGGTAGTACGCGAGATCTCCAAAGTAAAAAAAGAAGCAGCTTGGATGCGTGATCTTCGCCTGCGTGCTTTTGCTCTTTTTGAAAAAAAGCCTATGCCAGCCTGGGGGGCCGATCTTATGCCCATCGACTTTAACGCCATTACCTACTACTTAAGAGCCACCGATCGCCAAGCAACTTCGTGGGATGATTTACCAAAAGAAATTAAGGATACGTATGACCGTATCGGTGTCCCAGAGGCAGAGAAAAAATTTCTGGCTGGCGTCTCGGCGCAGTACGAATCCGAAGTGGTCTATGAAAGCGTTAGCCGAGAACTTGATAAACTCGGGGTGATCTTCTGCGATATGGATACGGCAGTCAAAAAATATCCTTCATTAGTGAAAGAATACTTTGGTACCCTTATCCCGGCACATGACAACAAGTTTGCTGCCCTCAATTCGGCCGTCTGGTCAGGTGGTTCTTTTGTCTATGTCCCGAAAGGAGTTCATGTCGCCCTGCCACTTCAGGCCTACTTCCGCATTAATGCCGAAGCTTTTGGCCAATTTGAACGTACTCTTATCATCGCTGAGGAAGGAAGCTATGTACACTACATCGAAGGATGTACCGCCCCTATCTATAGCTCCTCTTCTCTCCACTCAGCCGTGGTAGAAATATTTGTCAAAAAAAATGCGCGCGTCCGCTATACAACCGTACAAAACTGGAGCAAAAACATCTATAACCTCGTAACGAAACGAGCCCGAGCCGAAGAAAACGCTGTCATGGAATGGATCGATTGTAACATCGGCTCCGGCGTCACCATGAAATACCCTGCTGTATACCTTGCTGGTCGTGGTGCCAGAGGAGAGGTCCTCTCGATTGCCTACGCTGGCAAAGGACAACATCAAGATGCTGGTGCGAAAATGGTACACCTTGCTTCTGATACGACCTCACGCGTTGTTTCCAAATCCATCGCTAAGGATGGTGGTCGCACATCCTACCGCGGACTCGTCCATATTGCCAGTGGCGCCAAAAATGCTAAGGCATCAGTCATTTGTGATGCACTCCTTCTCGATCCACACTCTCGCTCTGACACTTACCCCACCATGCGTATCAATGAAGAGAGCGCTGAGCTCGTTCATGAGGCGACGGTAGAGCGTATTGGTACCGAGAAACTTTTCTACCTCACATCACGTGGCATTACCAAGGGAGATGCCGAAGGACTTCTCGTAAATGGTTTCATCGACCCGGTTGTCAAAGAAATCCCCCTCGAATATTCTATCGAATTGAACCGCCTCATCAACATGGAAATGGGTGGCAGTATCGGATAATCATCCTCTCATTATGCTTTTCAAAGATATTACACACGATAGTAAAACAACCTACCAGCTCAACGAAAACGAGCAGGGAGTCTATTTTCTTTTCAACCGAAGTGGCGATATCACGTTTGAATTGGGAGGGGAGAATGCACAAGCACATGTCTTCGCTTTTTTTAATGCAACAGAGGAGGAACATTATACTCTTACTATCACACAAAAACATCTCGCTCCACAGACCACCTCTCATGTCGTCGTGAAAAGCCTCCTCAATGATAAAGCTAAACTCAACTATCGTGGCACAATTTTTATCGCCAAAAACGCTCCCCTCTCCGATGCTTCTTTAGAAAACCGCAACCTTCTTCTCTCTCCCCTGGCGAAAGTTATTTCTGAGCCCGCGTTAGAAATATTACAAAATGACGTCCGCTGTCATCATGCTGCGACTACCAGCTCTATAAATAGAGAAGCACTTTTCTTCAGTCAAACGCGTGGCCTCACTCACAAACAAGCACAGACTCTTTTAACGAGCGGCTTTTTCCGTTCTTCTCTGACAGATTTACAAGAACTCATTCCTTCTCAGGACAGCGAAAAAATGCTAGCCTTGCTATTGAGTAAAAGATAATTTTTCTGTATGG
>JAYUDH010000107.1:0-2959 GCA_043739895.1 Candidatus Moraniibacteriota bacterium | reverse complement strand
TACAATAGAATCATCTCACCCTTATGATGAAAGATCTCCTCACCGAAATAGAACGCGAATACACGACCGTCAACACGGCACTTAGTGATCCTGGCGTTGTTCGTGATCCCAAAAAATTTGCGGCTCTCGGCCGACGCAAAACAGAACTTGATACCATTATTGAGCGTATTAGCCGTTTTCGCGCGATCGAAAAGACTATGACTGAGAATGCCGAACTCACCCAAGGTGAAGATGAGGACGATGCCGAACTCAAAGCGATGGCGATGGAGGAAAACATTGCTCTCGCAATTGAAAAATCATCCCTCGAAAGCGAACTCACTCGATTACTTCTCCCTAAGGATCCTCATGATAATAAAGATATTATTGTAGAAATTCGTGGTGGTGCTGGTGGTGATGAATCATCTCTCTTTGCTGCCGAGCTCTTTCGTATGTATACACACTACGCAGAAAAACAGGGCTGGCGTTTAGAAATGCTCCATTCTAATCAAACGGAGGTTGGTGGTTTCAAAGAAGCGGTTTTTGAAATCAATCGTGGCGGGAGCCCTGTCTCTGTCTATCAAAAAATGAAGTATGAGTCTGGAGTCCACCGTGTGCAACGTGTACCAGAAACCGAAAAGTCTGGTCGTATTCACACCTCAACGGCCACCGTTGCTGTTCTCCCTCAAGTAGAGGATGTGGAAATTACTATCAATCCACAGGATCTCCGTATCGATACCTTCTGTTCTTCGGGCCCTGGCGGACAATCAGTCAACACCACGTATAGTGCCGTTCGTATTACCCACATGCCAAGCGGACTGGTTGTCAGTTGCCAGGACGAAAAATCTCAGATAAAAAACAAGGATAAGGCCATGAAAGTCCTCCGCTCCCGACTTTTCCAGCAAGAAGAAGAACGTCAAGCCAAGGAACAAGGCGATGCACGAAAAAGTCAGATTGGTACTGGGGATCGCAGTGAAAAGATCCGCACCTACAATTACCCTCAGGATCGCGTCACAGACCATCGCATCAAACAATCTTGGAGTAACCTCACGACCATTCTCTCAGGCGCTCTCGATCCTATTCTTGATGCCCTAGAAACAGAAGATATTCGTCGCAAACTCGAAAGAGAAGAGCACTAAAAAGTATGACCACCGTACAAGAGCTCCAAAAAAAATTTCTTCCCGCTCTGGCTCCGGAAGATTTTTTTGTCTTACTCACTCACACCACCAACACAAGCAAAATCTTCCTTTTAGCACACCCAGAATACATCCTCACCGAAGAAATGAATCGTCATACTCTGAATGCCTTCGAACGTCGGTTAAAACGTGAACCCGTCGCCTATATCGCTGGTCATAAAGAATTCTATGGACGAGACTTCCAGATAAACCACTCTACCCTCGTCCCACGACCAGAGACCGAGGTTATGATAGAGATAGTTCTTGAGACGGCCTCTAAGCACGTACCGTCCATACCAGTAGACATCATTGATCTCGGGACAGGGAGCGGAAATATCATCATCACTCTCGCGTGCGAACTCCCTTCACTCTTCCCTGCTACCCATTTTTCATTTACAGGCACGGATATTTCATCTCAAGCTCTCTTGAAGGCGAAAGAAAACGCAGAGCATCACGGGAAAACTTCAATCATCACCTTTTTAGAGAGCGATCTTCTCAAAAACATTCCCTCGCCACAAAAAAAGAATCACTCTTGCATCATAACCGCTAACCTCCCCTATCTTTCCACTGATATCTATAACGAAAGTGACTCTGATGTACGAGACTATGAGCCACGAAGCGCGCTCGAAAGCGGGACGCTCGGACTCGATCACTACGAGCGTCTCCTCAAGGAAATAAAAAGTTTCTCATCATCCTTTTTCTCAACAACACTTTTCCTCGAGATCAGCCCTGAACAGGCACCTCTTATAAAAAAAACGATAGCGCGTGAATTTCCACAATCATCCCTCACCTTCTTTGATGATTTGAGTGGTCGGGCACGAGTCGCCAGAATGACATTGTAACGGGCACTCACTCAAAAAGAAACTATCATTTCACTCTCCGTCAACTGACAGATTATTTAGTAAAAAAGGTATACAAAAACCCCGATAAACGGGGATTTTTGTTTTGGTTTTATCCAAAAAACTACCGGCAAAATTATTTGCGCTTGGCGGTCTTCTTCACGGTTTTCTTGGCAACTTTCTTCTTCGTCACCTTCTTTGCGACTTTCTTAGCAGTCTTCTTTACAGCTTTCTTGGCTGTCTTTTTCTTGGCGGCCATAATGTTCACCTCCCTTCAAACCTCTGCCCCTTTACTTCAATGCACGTTCACATCGAAAGAAAAAACATGAGGATTTATTTTTTTATTTTTCACAACACATTTTCTGTGTGTGATACAGAAATATTTCTGCATATATTTATTATACTCTTTTTTTCTAAAATGCAAAGCGAAAATAAAATATGTCAAGAGTAACTTCGTATAATAAAAAATATTTTTTTATTATATTGTACAAAATTTTAAACAACACACTATAAAAAAATATTTCTCAATGTCCTTCTCAAGAAAAATACCTTACACTGAGTACTTTTTCTTCGCGCGAGAGAGACTACTTATTATTTTATTATTTATTATTACTGTTTCATGAATTCACTCCTTACCTTCCATCATAAAATACATTCCTCCTCAATGATTCGCCGGCTGAAACAGAGTAAAATGAAGGCACTCATTCACTTTCGAGTGTCTGCCCACCTATAAGGGGAAAACTCATACCATCAGGTCAGTATGAGCTATTTCCTTCGGTTATAGTCTCATATCAGGATGAAAACATTCCATTTTGTCCAGTTGACAAGCGCTTTCTCGCGTTTTAGTATGAAGAGACAGGAGGTCGATATGGTCTAAAGAAAGCCTCAAATACTTTCTTTACCACAGGCTTCAACGCAAGCAGAACTTTAATAATATATCTGAAACTAGAAAGAGAGGTGAATACTATG
>JAYUDH010000106.1:0-7911 GCA_043739895.1 Candidatus Moraniibacteriota bacterium | reverse complement strand
TATCTCAACAGCTACTTCTTCAGACCCGCAATGAAACGTTTCAACTCAGGCACCTTATTGGTTACCTCTTCATAGGGTCCCTCAAGGAATTCAATAAAAAATCGATCGAGCATATTGAGGCGATAGTGCAGTTCCTCATTATTCATAAGAACAAAACGAATCTCTTTTCCAACTTCCGCTTCCAAGTGAGCGATAGCATGCTTCAATTTTGTCCGATTGACATTATTGACCACCAAGATCATATCTACTTTACTCTTCGGATAGTTCAGAAAAAGTCCACTGATCAAAGTCAGTTTCACTTCACCCACCACCTTCAGTTTCCGAAAGATCTGTGACTGCGCATGAACATTGAGCTTAGAAACAAGACTTTTCAATTCTACATAGAAAGGGAAATCTTCGTTCACCACAAAACACTTGTGCCCCTTGCGAGAACGTTCAAAAACGAGCTTCATTTTTACAAGCCGAGTCAGTTCACGAGAAGAATCCATTCTGGAGATAAGCGTCTTCCCAGAAACATCGGCAGCGCTATACTCCACCCCAGGATTGAGAAGAAAGAAGCGGATGAGTCGAGAACGAGCCTTGGATCCAAACAGAGTATCAAAAAGGGCAAGCGACATACGTTATACGGACATTACCTAACAAATCAAAGAATTGCAGAAAACTATTACCCCCAGTATACGGAAATACAGCAAAAAAGTCAAAATCAGATGATAGCACACCATCTGTTCTTTTGAAGGCATAAAAAGCTCTTATTCGAGAGCTTTTTATGGTATACTAAAGAGAGCTTTTCTCTCTTGGTGCCGTATAAAAATCATTCAAGATACCACTGCAACAAGAAGAGCTTTTTTTTGAGGTTGCCTGCCAGTTATGCACGAAAAAAAACGTCCAGAAAAAATACTCCCCGTACCAGAAATAAAACCTTTTGTGACAGAGGTTCTTGTAGCCAATGGCCGTTCCTTTGAGCCCTTTATTCGGACATTTAGCTACACCGGGGAAAACATTACTCGATCAAGTCTCGGAACCCTGATCGGGGTTTTTGAAATTGATGATCAAAACGAGGACTCCGCCTACGTGGTAAACTTTCTGGCATCAGTCGCTAAAAAAGAATACTTCAGTAACCCGCGGCGCGGTGCTATCGAAAGTTTTGAAGCCTCTCTCCACAAAATTAACCTCGCCTTAGCAGAACTCGTGAAGCACGGAAATATTACCTGGCTTGGTAAACTTCATGGTGCCCTCGGTGTTTTAGAAAAAAATAATCTCCATTTTTCCGTGACAGGCCACGCCAAGATCCTCCTCCTACGTAATGACAGCCTTGCTGACATTAGCGAAGGACTGGCTTCGGAAGAATCACATCTCCACCCGATCAAGACGTTTGTTGAAGTTTCCAGTGGCCGACTCACACTCCTTGATCAAATTATTTTCTGTTCACCGGAACTCCTTGCTCTCTTTTCACTCGATGATCTGAGTAAAACGGCGGCCCGCATGGATCATAGCCGCTTTACTCAGTTTTTGAAGACAGCCCTCGTCAATGAACTCGACATGGCCGGTCTCGTTGTTATTGATATCCAGGCAGAGGAACTCCCAGGAGAGACCACTCCTCCACCAAAAGAAAAAACTGTAGAGCCTTTGCGTGTCAATAACGTTTTTAGTCAATCCGCCTTTGTTGAAAAAAAACCCAGCGAAGAACCATCAATTCTTGAGGCGCTGGTTGAAAAAGAAGTGGATTACATTGATACAAAGACTGGCCATATCTATATTCAAGGAGAAACCCCTGAGGCACCGAGTCAACATCCATTTCTCGAGGAGTGCCGTCTTGCCCTCGAAGAGCGCCTTCGTACCCTTCCATCAATTCTGTCCACTCAAGGAAAATGGATCCGTAAAGGAAAAAAACAACTCATTGTAGCAGGAGTCGCTTTAGGAGAACAAGGAAAAACGTGGTCCAAAAAAATGGGGCGAGCTCTCAGGCGACAGTGGAGGAAGAGAATAATCGCCCTCCAGGAAAAAAGGGAGGCCGCTCTCCGCACAAAAGAAGTGCCAACTCCTATTACGCCAACCACCCTCCCCAAGCACGAGGCGGTTCTCATCGATGAAGAGAAAACACTTCCAAAAAGAGTGACTAAGGACATACCCCTAACGACATCCCCTGCCCAGAACAAAGAGAATGAAACAGGTATTGAAGCCTTGCCTGATTTCATGAAAGAAAAACTGGCGCTTTTTTACCAGAGACAGCAAAAAACCTCTTCTCCTCTGCCACAGAATGTCAGCAGGGATACTTCTGCCACTTCATACCCGCATCTTTCAGAACAAACCCTCCCCATTCTCCAAAAAACCTCTTCTCACGTACGTACGTTTCTCACCACGCTCCCCTTGGATCAATTCATGAAAAATACCCAGGCAACAATAGTGTCTGTCCGCACGCTCCTCAAACAATGGTATAAACACTTTCGATCGCTCCCTCTCCGTTACCAGCAAGGACTCTCCCTAGTCATTGTTCTTTCTTTTGCTGTCCTTTTCTTTATTATGTTTTTCTCTCCATCATTGACCCCTCAAAACGAAACTCCACCACCCGTATCAGAGACAACGTCCCCTACAGACACCACAGAAAACACTTCGAGAGACACCTCTTCTTCCACTATCCTCTCTTCTGTTTCAGGCACAATTATTACGTCCGTTATCTTAAATGACGAGACCTACCTCATCACAGAAACCAGCATTATTTCCATCAATGAAAGACGGACGTACCCACTTCCATCGGGCACTACTGCACGCTTTGCCTCGGCGATGGATGATTTAAGCCTCATCTTTATTACCACCAAGAGCGGTCAGATGTACGCCTTTAGTCCTATTAGTAAGACCTTTACTCCAAGTACTCTCCGTCTTGAAAGTAATACGCGTATTGAAAGTATCGGTGCCTATCTCACCTACCTCTACGTCCTCGATAGCGCCAATAACCAGATCTACCGCTTTCCACGAGCACCAGGCGGATTTGGCACGAGTACGCCCTGGTTCAAAGAATCAATCACTATAGAAGAGGGGGCTCATATGGCGGTCAATGAAACGCTCTTTCTTGCCGCTGATAGCGGGGCACTTGCCGGCTACTTCCGAGGACATAAAACTATTTCCTTTGAAATGCCCCCAAACGGACTCGAGATTACCGACCTCTATTCACATCCGGGCCTGACGAATGTCTACGCCTTAGATCAAAAACACCAGAGTATATTTATCTGGAATCAAGAAGGGAAACTCATAAGTACGATAAACAGTAGTACGCTCTCTCGAGCAGCCACTCTTTCTGTGAGTGAAAAACAAAATGAGATCTTTGTCAGCACAAACGATTCCCTCCTTTCGTTCCAGTTACCGTAAACATAAGGAATAAAAAAAACCGTGTCGTGGCAATGCCATAACACGGGGATACAGAAGACAGAGTTACGGCCCTTAGGGTTGCACATAGAGCTTCGCCAGGGTATGTTGTCCTGGTTCTACTTGCTCATTGAACATCCGCAATGCTTTCTCGGCAGCTGTCAGTTGATCACGGGCAGCGACGACATTCTCCTCCAGTCTCATACGCTCCTTCACCAAGGCCTCAATGGCGCTGTCAATGGCCCGAAGCTGCGCCACCAAGTCAAGTGAGCTGGCCACAGCCTGTCGTACTGCTGTAATCGGCCCCTTCTGCCTGACTTTTTTCGGTTGCACCTCGGGAAGTGGAGCGAGAGAGATGCTCAGATGATGTCGCTCCACAAAAGACGGCTCTATCTGGTACCGACCCGGCTCGATCTTGCGGATCCATTGGCGTCCAACGAGCGATGAGAAGGTGGCCATCACCAATCCCTGCTGCTCGCGCTTGGGAAAAAACTCCCTGACAAGGGGACCAGTCCCCTTGCTCGGGAAGATACCGTCACTCGAGCCCTGAAGCACTCTGAACAGAAACTGAGTCAGCTTCTCACTCTCGTCGGAGCCGCCACCGTTCTTTCCAACAGGTGATGCGGGAGGGAAAGGAGCCTGAATAGGAGACGCAGCAGGCGGAGAGACGGGAGCAGGAGGGAATGATAGCGCAACCGCTGCGACGGGTGATATTGGCCTCGCCAGAGCGGTCGCTGCGATCTGCTCCACTGTCAACAGCTTTCCAGGCATTTGATCGTGGCCATTCCCTCTTGATATTCCGGCGATGACGGGAACAATCACTTTGGCGCGACTCCCTTCCGGTGGTGGGTTCGGTGCAATTTCCTGTATCACCTCCCTCCAGCCATCCCTGTTGAAATTCTCGATAGGCGGAACAAGCCCTGTGAATAGGAGGCGCCGGTCTGTGCCCACAGGGAGCCGCAGCATCCCCTTGATGCCGCTGTCTGGTGAGCCACCCGTCCTCGCTCGCACGAAGATCATATTTGGACACTGACCCGAAAGCTGCATATCCATAAAGGGCCGGGAGTGCGCGCTAAGACCATCGCAACTACTCACTTGGAACTGAAATACTCCTTCATCAACAGCTGCGCCATGCAGGGCAGCGGAAATCATGGTCCTGGCTCGTTCAAGTACTTCCGGACGGATGGTCACGCCGTCATCCAGGCTCTTCATTTCAATTTCGGGACCACTAAACTTGCTCATGATGGATCCTTCCACAGGAAAAGGGTGTAGAACCTGAGGAGCTCATGAGCCCGCCCAGAATGATAAGGAACGCCCAGAATGGTAGCGCACCGATCATTTTTTGTAAAGCAAAAAAAGTGACTGAAATAAAGCCATTATTCGAAAAAATTCCCTCTAATGAGAGGGTGTGCCTCGTAATCGGTATCTTACAGACTACGTCTCGATTAACCGTGGTTTAGAGTATGGGTACAAAATACCCACCTCCGTAACCACAAGACTTGGCCAAGGATTTTTCCGATAAAAAAAGATCTGTGGCTGATATTCCTTCTCTTCTATCGGTGTCCAACCAATCGTTCTATGTGAACGAAACTCCCATATCTGATTGCGAACCCATACCATTACGAGAATATCTTCACTATCATAAACACTCTTTATTTCTATTTTTCCTGACTCGGGTCGACTCTCTTTCCATGAAAAATATGCCTGCCTAATAAAAGGTACAGTGGAAAACGAAGCCAAACTGACAATGAAAAAGAAGCACCCAAAAATAGCTATTATCCCATTTTTATTCCAAAAAGAGAATACTATCAGAAAAAGTCCAAAGAAAAACATTCCTGTGAGAAGAGCTTCGAGAAAACGCGGAGAAGAAATTTTTCTGAGGACTTCAATTTGCTCCAGCACCGTTAAATGTTTTGACATGTGCATATATACGTTTTTATGACGCTTTTACCCCTTCTGCTAACTGCATCCGAGATAGGATTTCTCGATTGACGATAGTGGCATCGCGACCGTAACGCAATCGCGACAGCTCTTTCAAGGCATTGGCAACCTCTTGGTCACCATGGGTTGGCGGGAAGGTCTTCATATTAAATGGTTTCGTCAATTCGTTATTCATAAGCAGCCGCACAAAACACTGGTAGTTATCGACATTGACGATATCATTGGCTGTAAACACAGGAGCAAACTGTTTCTCGAGAAACTCAGCATCTTCAGGGCCAACACGAAAGACCGTCAATGAACCAACGTTCCCAAAGACCGCCTTAGAAATCTCCTCCTTCAGTTGAGCAATAAACTGATGGGCCAAGACAAGCACCAGACGATATTT
The DNA here is from genome assembly GCA_043739895.1 of Candidatus Moraniibacteriota bacterium. GTDB lineage: Bacteria > Patescibacteriota > Minisyncoccia > Moranbacterales > UBA1568 > UBA1568. Next base: position 2,225 of record JAYUDH010000106.1, on the reverse strand, counting down.
TCGTGCCTCTGAGAGAATTTGTGCAATCGAAGTCGTGGTAACATTTTGGAACTCATCGAGATAGAGGTAGTAATCGCGACGTTCTGCCTCAGGAATATCACTTCGTGAGAGTCCAGCCATCAAGATCTTCCCCACAATTACCATCCCCAGGAGACGAGCATTGATCTCGCCGATCTTCCCCTTTGAGAGGTTGATGAGCAAAATCTTCCCACTATCCATGATCTCACGGAAGTTGAGAGTACTCTTCTGCTGAGCAATAATGGGACGCATCATGTCATTACTAATGAAGGTCGTCAACTTGGACGTAATATACGGTACCATATTAGCGAGCGCCGCCTCACCACCTGCTTTCTCCGCTTCTTTCATCCAAAAATCGCGCACGATCGGGTTGGTGCAGTGTGACAGTTTGTAACGACGAAACGTCTCGTCTGATAACACCTTAGGAATTTCCATGAGCGTCGAGCCACTCTCGGGGTGTTCCATAATGAGGAGCATGGCATTCCGCATATACTGTTCAAACATTGGTCCTCCTGTCGCCTTCATGTCATAGAGCTGGTCGAAAATACCAATCATCTCGTTAATAACGAATGTTTTTTGCTCCGGATGAGCTGGATCATATTCGAGCATATTGATCCCGATTGGACGTTCCACATCGGAAGGATCAAAAATAATAACATCCTCAGCGCGTTCTTTCGGAATGGCAGTGAGAATATCTTCGATAGCATCTCCATGTGGATCAATAAAACAAAAGCCCTTCCCCGCGCGTGCATCCTTTTTGGCCATCTCCTGAAGATAGTTCGACTTACCGACTCCCGTCTGTCCTACCACATACATATGGCGGCGGCGATCATTGTCAGTGATACGAATCTCTGCCTTGGCACCCCGGTACTCGTTATACCCCAAAAGAATCCCCTCGGTAGGGATATTCACCGGTGGCGGAGCAGCACCAGCTTTCAGCCATTTGATCTTCGGCGTCGCTGTCGTTGAGATAGGAAAATGAAAGATACTCGCCAATTCCTCCGTATCCAAAATCATACTACTCTCGTCGTCTACATTACGGAAAATATAATCATAGACCGCGTCTTTCCCCTTCACGCGCTTTTTCACCCGTAAAGTATTCACTTCCTGATTCTCAAATTGTCCAAAGGCATTTTCCAAGTGTGCCAAAATTTCTTCGGCTCGTTCTTGGGTAGCTGCCGAAGAAAGGAGGCGGATATTGGCTCGGAATGCACTCTTACTCGCCTTGGCATCGATCGACTTCACCAATTCCTGCTCCTCCGGTGTCAGAGCAACGGCCTTTTTTTCTTCTGGTGCAGGCGATGTCTTACTCTTCCCTGGGGTAGCCATAGCGAGCAGTCCCTTGCCGACGCCCTTCCCAATATCCTTGGCGATGGAAGGCTCTCGCGCGTCTTTCAAACGCTTTCCTTCCTGCATTTTTTGAGCAATTTTTCGCCCTTCACCACGCCATGTTCCCCCAGAAGGAGAGAGGAGGATCTGGATAGCTGCCCCTTCTGCTTCGGTCTCTAATTTACTTAAAGAGTTTGATATTTCATTCAGCGGATCAACTCCTAAGGAACGATACGTTTTGAGAGGCAACGCGTGACTCTCTTTTAGTTCAAGAAGCGACACCGCGGTATAGCTTCCTGGGGAAAAAATAGTATAATCAGTCACTTTTTCCGCTACCGCATGAGGGAAAAAACTGTGCAGCTGTTTTTCGACACTCTCTCGATAGCGCTTAGGGATGGACAGATAGAAAAAAATTTCTTCACTCGATGAGGGATTAGCTATTTCAAAAATAATATTTGGCGCTTTAAAGAAAAGCTTCTTGAGAAAACTTCCTGTAGGTCGCAGCGTCGAAAGCGATGCCAAAAACTGCTCCATCGCAAGAATTTCGTCTTTCCAACTCTCTGCCGCTTGCCCCTGCCCCTCACCTTCTTTCTTACGCATCACCTTGATCATTTCCAGATCCATGTTGAGCGATTGATTGATCTGGTAACGAAAACGGAAGAAACTCCGCACTACCAAAAAGAGTCCACTCGCCAAAGAAAGAAGTCCAAAAAGAGCCGAAAGGGGCACAAGAATAATATTAAGGTCAAAGCTACTTTCCATGTTTTTATATGTATATTTTTTTTCAGCTACTCCTTGTCGATCATCCCCTTCTCAATCAATCCCTCATAAAGCTTATTGGCAAGAGCATCATGCATCTGATCGAGTGCATAATAATC
>JAYUDH010000105.1:0-7986 GCA_043739895.1 Candidatus Moraniibacteriota bacterium | reverse complement strand
GCATTGTTTCGGCCCATGCTTCGGTGATTATGGATGTTGAATCAGGAAAAATTCTCTACGGAAGAAATGCTGATGAGAAACGACAAATCGCTTCTCTTACAAAACTTTTTACCGCTACTCTTGTCATGGAGAGCGTGGAAAATCTCGATGAAGTAGTGACAATTGATGAGGAAGCAGTCTATTCCGAGGGGACCCGCGTTGGCTGTCCGCGATCAGGTTTCTGTAATGGTGTTCGTCTTAAGCCGGGGGAAAAGCTGACGGTGCGAGATCTTTTGAAGGCGGCGCTTATGAATAGTGCTAATGACGCAGCGGTCGCTTTGGGGAAGCACCTCGGAAAAACACAGGATGGCTTTGCTGACATAATGAATGCACGCGCAGTGGAACTCGGACTAACGAACTCTCATTTCTGCACACCATCAGGACTCGAACCAGATGGTCGTGAAAGTACGTGTTATTCTTCGGCATCTGACGTGGCGAAGATTGCCTCCCGTGCCCTCGACTTCCCTGAATTATGGGAGATTATGCGACTCGAAAAACAGTCGATTACTTCGGTTGATGGAAAATATACGCACGAGATTTTTAATACCGATCAACTCCTCGGACAACTTCCGAATCTCATCGGTACCAAGACGGGCTTTACGCCACTAGCTGGTTACTCGTTGTTAGCGGTCGCTACAGACCACACAGAGAATCATAAGGTTGTGGCTGTCGTTTTAGATGACCAGTCACGGTGGCAGAGCATCCGCTCCATGTTCGATTGGAGTTTTCAGGCTTTTGATTGGAAATAATATAACCCCCTATGGATAGTATTCAAATAGCTCAGATCCAAAGTATTCCGCAGATCTTAAACGTTCTTAAAGTTTTGACGACGGGATTGCTGGCGTTCCTTTTGGCATTCGCGTTGACACCGCTTTGGACACATGTACTCTATCGCTATAAATTTGGTATCAAGATCAAGGAAAAATCAGTTAACGGAGAGCAGCTCACCTTTGTGAATAAATTGCATGCTGGTAAGGCGGGAACGCCAACCATGGGAGGCGTCATTGTTTGGGTAACAGTCCTTATTTTAGCACTCCTCTCTCACTATGTTTTCCCATTCGTTGCCGAATGGACAAATACCAATTCCATCGCTCGCCTCGATTTCTTCAAGCGTTCTCAGGTGTGGCTACCACTTTTTTTCCTTGTAACAACTGGTGTCTTGGGACTTTTTGACGACTACCAGAGTGTTCGTGGGAAAGGATCAAACAAGGGGGGTGGCATGAGTTTCGCTCTTCGTTTTTGGTGGCTCTTTCTCATTGCTGCTCTTGGCGCTTGGTGGTTTTACTCTAAATTAGGATGGGATCAGATTCACGTGCCCGCCATTGGGGATTTCACTATCGGTTGGTGGTATATCCCTCTGTTCATTTTCGTTATTCTTTTTTCGGCGATTTCTTCCAACGAAACAGATGGGCTTGATGGTCTCAATGGAGGAGTACTGCTCATTGCTTTTGGTTCTTTTTCTCTTATCGCCTTCATGCATAATATGATGGATCTCTCAGCTTTTTGTCTGGCAGTGGCCGGTGCTCTCATGGCATTTCTTTGGTTTAATATCTACCCAGCTCGTTTTTTCATGGGAGATACAGGGGCTATTTCCTTAGGGACAACACTCGGCGTTGTGGCGATGCTCACGAACTCCACCCTCGTTCTCTTTATTATTGTTGCTATATACTCACTCGAGTCTGGTAGTGTTGCTCTTCAGCTTTTGAGTAAACGCTATTTTGGTCGGAAGGTATTTTTGGCAGCCCCGCTCCACCATCATTTTGAAGCAAGAGGTTGGCCAGAGCCAAAAATTGTTATGCGCGCCTGGATTTTTACTGCTCTGACCGCTCTCGTGGGTGTGATGATTGGTATTTTAGGCATGGGGAAGTAGGGAATATTAACTATTGATAGAGCACACGTATGGCGTTTCGCACTATTACACCAACGGATTGTTTGAACCAAAAAATTCTCATGCGAGTTGATTTTAATATTGAGCAGAGTAGTTCGGTGTTAGTAGAGGAGCATTTTCGGCTTGATATCGTCAAAAAAACACTTGACTACATTACTCAATCACCAGGAACGAAGGTAGCATTACTGACTCACTATGGCCGACCTGATGGGAAACCAGACAAAACGTATTCGGTTGCTTCTCTTATTCCAGCTATTGAACGCGCGCTTGGAAAAAAAGTTATTTTTGTTGACGACTGCATCGGAGAAAAAGTAGTGGTGGCGTTGGATGCGTTAAAAGAAGGCGAGGTCTTGCTACTGGAAAATGTTCGTTTTTACCCCCAAGAAGAAACAAACGACGAAGCATTTGCCGATATGCTCGCAACACCATTCACACTCTTCATTAATGAGGCCTTTAGTGTCTGTCATCGTGCTCATGCCTCTGTTTCGGCTATCACTCGCTTCCTTCCTTCCTACGCTGGGCTGCGTCTCCTGACAGAGGTAACGGAACTGGATCGCGTTCGTCTGTCACCTGAACATCCAGCGGTTGCTATTATCGGTGGGGCCAAGATCGAAACGAAACTCCCTCTTATTAGCGCTCTTCAAAAAAACTTTGATGCCATTTTGGTGGGAGGGAAGATTGCCAATGAGGCACTTGATCAGGGAATTTCTTTTGCAGAAAACGTACTCTTTCCGAAAGATTTTGATTCTTCGTTGCGGCTCGATATTGGACCACAAACGGTTGCTTACTATACCCAAATTATTCATATCGCCAAAACGATTATCTGGAATGGGCCGATGGGAAAGTTCGAAGAAAAGCCCTACGACTTTGGGACGAATGCTATTCTCCACGCTATTTTGGAGAGCCAAGCATACGTTGTTATTGGGGGAGGTGAATCATTGGCGGTCTTGGAAAAGTCAGGTGTCATAGAGAAAGTGAGTTTTGTTTCTTCTGGCGGTGGAGCGATGCTTGAATACTTAAGTGGGCAGATTTTACCAGGATTATCTGTTCTTGAGGCGTGATATACTGAGAGAGAAGACCCTCTTCATAACATTAATGAAATGAGTATGGCTATTATTACGGAGGTACGAGCAAGGGAAATTCTGGATTCACGTGGCGACCCAACTGTTGAGGTGACTATTTTTTTAGACGATGGCACAATAGCTCGCGCCGGGGTTCCTTCTGGTAAGTCTACCGGTGCTTTTGAGGCCGTTGAATTGCGTGATCAGGATGAAAAACGTTTCAACGGTTTAGGCGTACAAACCGCGGTGAATAATGTAAACACAGTACTCGCCGAAGCAGTACGCGGCATGGAAGCGGGGGATCAACGGGCGCTCGATGAAAAAATGATTGCTCTTGATGGTACCCTGAATAAGTCTCGTCTGGGTGCTAATGCTATCTTAGGTATTTCTCTCGCTGTTTGCCGTGCAGCTGCCAAATCAGCCCACATTCCACTGTACGAGCATATCGCTCTTCTCTACGGAGGAGAGAAGGAGTCTCTCGTAAACGCTTCTTTTCCTGTCCCGATGTTTAATATCATCAATGGAGGAAAACATGCTGATTCTGGGCTTGCGGTACAGGAATTCAAGATTGTTCCTTTTGGTGTTACCTCTTTTCCTGAGCAGCTTCGTGCTGGGAGTGAGATCTTCCATGCACTCCAGAAAATATTGGAACAGCATGGATTTACCACGGCTGTTGGCGATGAGGGTGGGTTTGCCCCTCGTGTCGAGAGTCATGCTCAAGCGCTCGAAATTATTGCTCAGGCGGTTACTGCTGCTTCATACCGTATGGGTGCGGATATTTTTATTGGTCTCGATGTTGCTGCAGATTCTTTTTATGACAAAGCAGAGGATCAATACATACTGAAACCAGAGGGGGCGGCACTGAGCCGAGAGAGTCTGATCAATGTGTATCGAGAGTGGATTCAAAAATATTCTGTGATTTCTATTGAAGATGGTCTCCATGAGGAAGATTTCGATGGCTGGGCGATGATGCGAGAAAAACTCGAGAAAGAGACGACTGCTTGGAATAAGACCCTAATGCTTATTGGGGATGATCTTTTGGTAACCAACGTGGAACGTCTGAAGAAGGCAATTGAAAAAAAATCCTGTAACGCCGCCCTCATCAAGGTCAATCAAATCGGTACTCTTTCCGAAACGCTTGCCTGTATGCGACTAGCGAAAGAACACGGTATGAATCGCGTCATTTCTCATCGTTCAGGAGAGACCATTGATGACTTTATCGCTGATCTGGCAGTGGGGGCACAAGCAGAGTTTATTAAGTCTGGCTCGCTGTCTCGTGGTGAAAGACTGAGCAAGTATAATCGTCTCTCGGAGATATACAGTGCTACTCGTTAATTTTTTTCATTATGTGGTTTCGCAAAGGAGCAGTTGATGTTATTTGTATTGGTTCTGCCTCACAGGATATTTTTTTCCCTACCGATGAAGGGATCGTCATAGCTACTCCGGAAGATATTACCGCCAAGGAAAAGGTAGCTTTTGAATTAGGGGGAAAGTATCGGGTAAAGGATCGCTATGAAGCCGTCGGAGGAGTTGCGGCCAATGTTTCTCAGGGACTTACTCGTCTGGGACATACCGCGAGCCTCTACAGCTGTGTCGGTAACGATGAATTAGGACGCCGTATCCTGAAGGATCTCAAGAAGGAGCGCGTTGTCACGAAACTGGTCACTCGTCTTGCGGATGCTAAAACAGATCTTTCGGCTATCATCGTTTTGATGCAGAGTGGGGAACGAACTATTTTTCACAATCGTGATGCGAATGAGCGTCTCGTGGTTCGTAAGGAAAAGCTCCGTCTCGCTCGATGGCTTTTTGTCAGTGCTTTAAACGGTGATTGGCAAGCTAATCTAGCTGTCGCTGTTGAAGCAAAGAAGAAGTATGCATCTTTGTTCGCTCTTAATCCTGGTCTCCATAACATTAAAGATAATGCTCGACTGATATTTGATACCCTTTCCTCGGTTGATCTGTTACTTCTCAATAAAGATGAGGCTATAGAGCTTCTCCTCCAATCATCACTCAAACCAACGGATGATCAACTGAATGATGAGCTCTTTCTCCTCGAGAAACTCGCGGAAGCAGGAGCGAAGGTGATTGGTATGACCGATGGAAAGCGTGGGGCGTGGGGGTTTGATGGTAAGGAATATTGGTTTTGCCCTATTCACACAAGAAATGGTGTCCTTGATAGTACTGGGGCCGGGGATGCCTTTGGTTCGGGATTTTTTGCTGCCCACATGACCGGCTTGCCTCTATCAACGGCGCTTCAGTATGGCATGGCCAATAGCGGGAGTGTCGTTGGCTCGTATGGGGCATCAGCTGGACTCCTTTCTCGCAAGGAGATGGCGACCTTGATTACGAAGATTACTCCCGAGCGCCTCCGGTAAAAGAATAAGTGAGAAGTGGTGTATACTAGAAAGAGTCACGTGGTTCAAAAAGAAGGAAAATACAAAAAGTTACTATGGGTTTATTTTCGGGTTTTTCATGGAGTAAAGAATCTGATTTGGTGCTGGCTTTGGATATAGGAACCGAAGTAGTGAAGGCACTCATTTTTCGTGTAGAAAAAAAAGAACAGCGCGGTATCGTGATTGGTGTTGGGCGTGTTGGTCAGAAAATAGGAAATATGCAAAGCGGTGCGGTAGCTGACATTAGCGGGGTGATCGAATCAGCGAGGCAGGCAATCGCTCTGGCCAAAGAGAAGGCCAAAGTAAAGCATGTTGAAAAGAGTATTATTGGTATTGCCGGGGAACTGGTGAAGGGGACAACGACGACCGTTCACTACGAACGCGTTAACCCAGAAATGCATATTGGTGTTCCAGAGCTGAAAATGATTATTCAGAAAGTTCAGGAAAAAGCCTACGAACGCATTAAGCGTCAGCTGGCTTGGGAGACTGGTCAAAATGATATTGATGTGAAACTCATCAATGCTGCTGTCGTGGATGTTCGTATTGATGGGTACCACGTGCTCAATCCTGTAAATTTCCAGGGACGCGATGTCTCGATGAGCGTCTTTAACGCCTATGCACCGATGGTGCACTTAGGAGCGCTCAAAACGATTGCCGACGAACTTGATCTTGACCTCCTTTCTATTGCAGCTGAACCCTATGCTGTTGCCCGTTCGGTTGAGGTAGAGGATATGATGGATTTCAGTGCTATTTTTATTGATATTGGTGGAGGAACAACGGACATTGCTGTTGTGCGTAATGGTGGGCTCGAAGGAACGAAGATGTTTGCTCTTGGTGGGCGGGCGTTTACCAAGCGTTTAGCACAGGAATTTCAGCTCAGTTTTGATGCGGCGGAAAAAATGAAAATTGATTATGCAAATAATCGTCTTAGTAGTGAGGATAGTGCCGCTGTTGCGGCCCTATTTGCTGATGACTGTCGTATTTGGCTTGGTGGAGTTGAGTTATCGCTCATGGAGTTTGCTGAGACCGACCTCCTCCCTTCGCGCATATTTCTTTGTGGTGGTGGTTCTGCTTTGCCGGGTATGAAGCAGGCACTTTTGACTTCAGAATGGGCGGAAGCACTCCCATTTTCTAAACCACCACAGGTTTCATTTCTTCAGCCACGAGATGTTGTTCGTATTACCGATATGACTGGTGAACTTAATAATCCTCAAGATATGACACCGATCGGTTTGGCGCATTTAGCCCTTCTTGATTCCATAGAAGAAGAACGGATGCTCTCCAATATACTACGCCGCAGTATGGAATCCATGGAAAAAAACTAAGACATTTCATTTTTTTGTATGCCCCAAACATTTTATATCGAAAGCGATGAAGAAATAATCTCCGTGATTAGTCGGTTGCGGCGCTCTCCTTCCGATGAAAATTTCTTTGTTTTTCCAAAACGAGCATTAGTGTTACAGAGTATCGTTAATCTACGATTGTTTCAACGTGAAGCAGAAAAAATTGGCAAAAGGATTATTATTGTCACTCAAGATGAAGCAGGGGAAACGCTCGTAAAAAGAGCCGGATTGCAGAGCGAGCGCTATACCGACGATTTTTCTCGCCAACAGACACACGTAGAATTAGCACCATCAGCACCAGAGATAAAAAAAGGGACACCGATAACTCGTGTCGATCAAGCGCCTCTCAAATCGAAGGATATCGGAAGTACTGATTTCTATTCCGCGCCAGGGGCAGTTGCTTCAGAGCCAAAGCAGCTCCGTATTCGTAATGCTTCACCGGAAAAGCTTACCAGTCTCAATTCAAAACGAGTCGAAGAAACGGCGCCATTAAAAAGAGCTGATACCTCATCAATGCCTTTCCATCCGATGGTCAATATACCGCTTCCGGAAGTCGAAGCTTCGGCGCCATTACCATCAGGAAAGACCTTCCTTTCTCAGGGAAATGAAGTACAAGAGACTCGTGAGACAGCACAAAGTGGTCGCGAGGCGAGACTGAAAAGTTTTTTTGCCAATAAGGGGGTTGCGCCAGCAGCAGCTACTACTATGCCGCTCCCTAAAGCACCAACACCTGTTGCTGCAAAGTCAGCCCCCGTTGTCTCAAAAAAGGTGCACGGCATATTCCTTCTTTTGGGAGGTATTTCGCTCCTTTCACTCGGTGGTGTTATTTTCTTCTTATTTCTTTCGCAGGCAGAAGTACAAGTTACTCCCTATAAAACAACCCAGAGTGTCGATCTCCAGTTTGAGGGAAGGAGTGATATTTCAAATGGTGAGGGAAATACACTTTCAGTTCGATTAGCAGAAAAGGATCAGTCGGTAGCGCTCTCTCTTGAAGCAACAGGGACATCTACCGGAACAGCTCAAAAAGCCCGCGGTACTGTGGTGATAGCGAACCGTTTCAACACTGAAGTACAAACGTTGATAGCAACAACCCGTATTGAGTCACCAGAGGGAAAGGTGTTTCGGCTCGCAGAGGGAGTGACGGTTCCGGGTATGACGAGTGGCCAACCGGGCATAGTCGAAGTAGCGGTCATCGCTGACCAGACAGGATCGGAATATAACATTGGCAGTACCACCTTCACTATCCCTGGCTTTAAAGGAAG
>JAYUDH010000104.1:0-8134 GCA_043739895.1 Candidatus Moraniibacteriota bacterium | reverse complement strand
TCGCGAACATTCATGCAAGTCTTCTGGGGAAGAAGTAATATCTCCGACTTTAGAAGACAGACCCGCCTCTTAACCTGTCCCTGCGCACAATCGCGCCGGGGCTTCTTTTTATCCTGAGCTTGTCGAAGGGTTTTATCCTAAGCCCATGTCGGTAACTTTGGAAAAAGAATCTTTAAAATAAATGAGTTTCTGAAAAAAATTCTTTTTTCAGAAAACTCTCTCCGGCCAAAAACATATACAGCGGTTCAACCGCTGTATATATATGTTAACCGATGACGATACTAACGATTTTCCCGGGGATATAAATCACTTTACGAATAGTTTTTCCTGTCGTATGGAGGACGACATTGCTATCAGCCAGTGCCTGAGCTGTCACGTCCTCTTCGCTGGTACCAGTTGCTATCGCGATGACCGACCGTACCTTACCATTAACCTGGACAGCGATATTCATACTCTCCATCACGATCTTTTTGGCATCATACTTTGGCCATGAAGCAAGGAAAATAGATTTCTTCTCTCCCAGATGTGCCCACAACTCTTCTGCTATATGCGGAGCAAAAGGTGAGAGGAGGACAAGAAGCGAACGATACTGTGCGCCTGATATTGTTTCGCACTTCTCCATGTCATTAACTAAGATCATGAGCGTGCTGATCGCTGTATTAAATTTCAGTTCCTCTGTATCATCCGTTACTTTTTTGATCGTGCGATGAAGCAATGATTCGAGTGCTTTATTCGTCGTCCGTGATGATGTGACGACTTTTTCTTCCAGTTTCCACACCTTTTCCAGGAAACGTCGCACCCCTATGATACTGCCGGTATTCCAGGCCTTCATGTCCTCCAGTGGTCCCATAAACATCTCGTAGAGACGAAGGGAGTCTGCACCAAACTCTGCCACCATTTGATCAGGGTTAATGACATTGCCTTTGGACTTCGACATCTTGTTGCCGTCTGGTGCCAGGATCATCCCCTGGTGACGGAGTTTCTGAAACGGTTCATCAAACTTTAGGTACTCATACTTTCGCAGTGCCTTGGTGAAGAAGCGGGCGTAGAGCAGGTGGAGGACTGTGTGCTCCGCTCCACCCATATAGAAATCCACCGGCAGATACTGGGCGAGTTTCTTCTGATCAGCAAATTTTTTGGTATTGTTCGGATCAGCAAAACGGAGATAGTACCAACTCGAGCAAACAAAGGTATCCATAGTATCACTCTCACGCCTCGCCTTGGCACCACAGGTAGGACACTTCACCTTATGAAAACTTCGTGAACTGACAAGTGGCGACTCACCCGTCGGACGGAAGTCAACATCAGTCGGTAATGTTACCGGAAGATCCTTCTCTGGCACAGGGACAGCACCACAGGTCTCACAGTAAATGATCGGGATCGGTGCCCCCCAGTAGCGCTGGCGCGAGATGAGCCAGTCACGCAGACGATAGTTGACCACTTTCTTGCCGAGCTTTTCTTTTCGGAGCCACACAACCATCTGCTCACGCGCCTCCTCGGAAGTCAGTCCAGAAAAAGTCTTGGAAGCAACGAGTCTCCCATCTTCCGTATAGGGTTTTTCCTCAAGACTCGTTTCTTCTCCCGCTATTACTTCCAGTATTTCTAATTGATATTTTTTGGCGAAAGTAAAATCACGTTCATCATGCGCCGGGACACCCATGACCGCACCCGTACCGTAGGTGGCCAGTACGTAGTCAGCAATGTAGAGCGGCAGGCGCTCTCCAGTGAAAGGATGCACTACTTCCACGCCTTCCAGGCAGATTCCTGTCTTGTCTTTATTCAGTTCCGTCCGTTCAAGATCGGTTTTCTTCTTGGTGGTAGTAATATACCCTCTCACTTCCTCTCTATTTTTGATATTTGAAATTTGAACTTTGTCATTGAGGAGCGTAGCGACGATTGGGTGTTCCGGCGCTATCACCACATAGGTACAGCCATAAATAGTATCGAGACGCGTCGTAAAGACCGTTACCTCTTCTTCACTCCCCGCAACACAAAACACCACCTCCGCGCCCTCTGAGCGACCAATCCAGTGCTTCTGAGCTGCTTTGGTTGATTCCGGCCAATCAATAGTATCAAGACCAGAGAGTAAGCCAGAAATTTTCTTTCCTTCCTTGGTTTTACTTGGCTCAACAAAATCCGTGATCTTAAAAAACCACTGTTCCAAATCTTTTTGCACCACGATATCTCCCGAACGATCACACTTACCATCGATCACCTGCTCATTAGCCAGTACTGTGTGACACGACTCACACCAATTCACCTTGGCTTTCTTCTTGTAGGCCAAGCCATTCTTATAGAGAAACAAAAACATCCACTGGGTCCATCGATAATATTCCGGGCTCGAAGTATTAATCTCGCGCTGCCAATCATAGGAAAGGCCAATCGACTGCATCTGACGCTTGAAATTCTTGATGGATTGCAGTGTCTTCTTAGCTGGATGAATCCCTGTCTTGATGGCAAAGTTCTCGGCTGGCAATCCAAAAGCATCCCACCCCATCGGACGCAAAACAGTATACCCCTGAAAGCGTTTGTAGCGAGCGGCAATATCAGTAGCCGTAAAGTTCTCCACATGCCCGACATGGAGACCATCCCCTGATGGATATGGGAACATATCAAGAATATAGTATTTTCCCCGGGAGCCAGTTTTTTTGGCGCCCTGTTTGGCCCATACCTTTTGCCATTTTCCCTCTATTTTTGCTGGATCGTAACTTTTTTTCATATAAGGTATGAGCAATGCAAGTTATGGTAATAGGAAGGAGGTTCCTCTCTCTCACCGCTAGTACCTTCCTACTATACTTTATCTAAGCGATTTTTTCAAGCTGTATCGCTAGTGTCGCCCTTGACTACTGCTTCATTTTCAAGGTACTATTGTTCCGCTCACTATTCAGGGAGGATCTGTGAAAAAGTGGTACATTGCAAGTGTTTTCTTCGGTGGCGTAAGCTTCCTTTTCGCTAGTCTGATATTGGCAAAAACTGCCGTGCTGTTTCGGCCCCCATCGTGGTTGCCGCTCCCAGACTCACCTACCGCCAGCTTCTTCTTCATTTTTTTGCTCTTGGCATTCGGCAACGCAGCGTTTTCTTGGGGAATACGTCACATCGAACGTATCCCCTACGCCGATACAGAGCAGATGATCTAAATCACACCGTCACTCCACTCTCCTCGTCGCATCGTCGCCGGGGATTTTTTATACAAAAAAACATCCCAAGTGAATCTCACTTGGGATGTTTTCGACCTATCAACTACTTTTTGCGTATTACTCTTCGTACCTCATGGGCAGCTGTCGGAAAAACAACCGCGACCATTTTGCGAGCCATTCTGTAGACAATCCACAAGATAAAGGCGTACACGAGGATCATCGGCAACCCGAGAATGACGAGCATGATCACACCCTTCGCAAAATTTCCTAGGATACTGAGGAGCATTACCATCGACTCCTTGAATGTCTGTGCAGGACGGAAATTCTGATTGGCAGTAATCTGCGTCTCTTCACTCATGGATACGGTTATAGAGGCCATGGCCGTCTGTGTATCCATGTAGCGGAGTTGTCCTTCAAGTGATTCAATCTCGGCTCGCACTGCCTCCAGCTTATCGGTCACTTCCATAACATCACTAATTTTGACCGCGCGCTCAAAAAGGTTCTGGAGAGTCACTTCAGCTGCCTTCTTGTTGTTGATGCGTGCCTGAAGATCAATGTACTGTGCTGTCACATCCGTGCCCGAAACATTCTCTGACAAGACTACTGTTGCCACCTCTTTCAAACGTGCAAAAGCCTGATCAAAATTCCCCTCTTTCACTTTTACCGTCAGCGTCCCACTCTTTATTCCACCCACCACCTGGTTAAAACGTGAGTCAGTTACCGATCCTTCAAACTCGGAAGCAATCGCATTGACCGCCTTCAAAGATTCATCAACACTCTTCACCTGCATGTTAAGCATGCCATTCTTCATCACCTTCTTGTCGGTATCAAGAACGGTAGACACAGAGGGCGCAGGCGCTACCGCACCGCCTACCGCCACTTTCTCCATCATGGCAAACCCAGTGACTTGTTTATCTCCATCAAAATTTGGGCTCGTGACCGAGAAGTTCTGCATCATGCTTGGCACTGCCGCTCTCCGCGCTGTATCGAGAGTCATCATGCCATTCCACGAACTCACTCTCGTAGTACCTCGGTGTGAGGCAAAGAACATAACCACAAAGAAGATAAGAAGGAGACTCGCAATGAATCCCACTATCCCCACTACGAGACTCTTCCCAAATTTTTTCGAATTCAACTGCCGCATACTCTTTTGTTTTATGAGTAAAAAATTATTACTACTGTTATTTTTTATAGTAAAAGCGAGAATATTCTATTCTCGCTTTTATTCTACTCTCTTTTTTATATTTCTCAAATATCACTCTTGTGTTGAAGTGATTGAGAGTCCGTGTCTCGTGTGATGACGCCTTGCTACTTTCACTCGCACCAATTCTTTTTCCAAGAGAGCGGCAGTACGTGCATACTCTTCATCATCCATCGTCACTCGCTCCTCCTTCAGTGCCAAAGCACGCTTTCGCGCTTCTTCAGCGCGAGCCAAATCAATCTCTTCTGCTCGTTCTGCGGTATCAGCCAAGATAGAGAGTGTGTCGTCATGAAACTCCACAAAGCCACCTGATGTCGCCAGACTCATTTCTTCCCCTCCTATTTCCTTACGGACCAAAATTTCTCCCGGCTGAAGCGTCCCGATATAGGGCACATGGTGAGGGAGAATGGTTACCTCGCCACCCACCACGGGCAGCGTTACCTGGTAGACCTCTTCCTCCACGACGATTCTTTCTGGAGTAACGATTTTGAATTTGATCATAGAGATTCTATTGATATGTTGTTTTTTGCTATTCCTTTTCTGACACTCTCGCTTCCCAGCGGGAAGCTCGCTCTGTAGAATCCTCCCTCTTCCGCCTCCGGCGGAAACCATGCCCGTCCAGATTCTAACGGTCCTCAAAGAAACAGCAACAAAACAACCTTCTCAATACCTATTATTTTCTTCCTTCAGCGATCACTTCTTCGATTGATCCCTTCATATAGAAGGCCTGTTCAGCAATATCATCGAGCTCACCCGAGAGAATCTTTTCAAAACCAGAGATGGTATCATCGAGCTTCACATACTTCCCAGGGGCACCGGTAAACTGCTCGGCCACGAAGAAAGGCTGTGAGAGGTACTTCTGGATCTTACGAGCACGGGCCACGGTTTGCTTGTCCTCGTCGGTCAATTCTTCCATACCGAGGATGGCAATGATGTCCTGCAAATCTTTGTAGCGCTGGAGAATCTTCTGAACACTACGCGCCACCGTATAGTGACGTTCGCCGACCACCTGCGGATCAAGAATGGTTGAGCTCGAATCGAGCGGGTCAACTGCTGGATAAATACCAATCTCGGTCAGGGCGCGATTCAACACAACGGTTGAGTCCAAGTGAGCAAAGGTAGTGGCTGGTGCCGGATCAGTTAGGTCATCAGCTGGCACATACACTGCCTGCACCGAGGTAATCGACCCTTTCTTCGTCGACGTAATTCTTTCCTGCAGACCACCCATTTCTTCCGCCAATGTTGGCTGGTAACCCACTGCGCTTGGAATACGACCAAGGAGTGCCGATACTTCTGATCCCGCTTGAGTAAAACGGAAAATATTATCAATAAAGAAGAGGACGTCTTTTCCTTCATCATCACGGAAGGACTCGGCCATAGTGAGAGCAGTCAGAGCGACGCGCTGGCGCGATCCCGGTGGTTCATTCATCTGACCGAAAACGAGTGCTGTCTTATCAAGCACACCCGATTCTTTCATTTCAAAGTAGAGGTCATTCCCTTCGCGGGTTCGTTCTCCTACACCTGCAAAGACAGAGTAACCACCGTGTTCCTGAGCAATATTTCTGATCAATTCCTGAATGACTACGGTCTTCCCTACACCGGCGCCACCAAAGAGGCCAACTTTTCCACCCTTCATAAAAGGACAAAAGAGGTCGATCGATTTGATACCTGTTTCAAAAACCTCTGCCTTCGTTGACTGCTCATCAAAGGCTGGGGCGGTACGATGGATCGAGCGCTTGGTTTCTGTCACCACATTTGGTTTTCCATCGATAGTATCTCCAAGTACGTTAAACATTCGTCCCAAAACAGCCTTACCGACTGGCACCGAGATCGGTGCACCAGTTGCTACGACTTCCATACCACGCTTCACTCCATCGGTGGTCCCCATAGCGACGGCCCGTACACGACCACCTCCTAAGTGCTGGTGTACTTCAACAACCAGCTTTACGTCGTTCACCATCAGCTCCAACGCATCATAAATATTTGGGAGTGTTGCTTCTGATCCACCCAAGGCGGACTCATCTTTCGATGAGAATTCAACATCCACCACCGGCCCAATAACTTGAATAATTTTTCCCGTGCTCATAATTTCATGGTTACATTGTTATCTTATTTTATTGCTCTATGAAGCCATGAAGCAGTAAAATTATCCAACAATATATATATATATTGACTTTTTATAAATACTATGCTATAATATACTATTGTAGTACTTTACCAACCACCCGTGCTTCGGCACACCAACCGCTCACAATGAGCAAGGAGCCTGTCGTGATTCACCATCCCATCTTGTCTGCCCGGGTATTCATAGCGGACGCGCGCCTGAGTTTCTTCACGTTCATGTACCGCTTCCAGGTTAAGGGGCTGGAGAGGAATTTCCTTATTTTAAAGGCTATCTCCATCGGGATCGTCTTCCTGGGAGCTTTCGTGAGCTCGCTACCCTTGATCGCTACCCCACCATCCCAGATTTTCTCTGCGTTCTTTCTTTTCTTCGGAACTTTTTTTTCCTTCATGGGTGGGCACATGTACGCCCACACAGAACGAGATGAGCGTACCGCCCGAAACAAGCTCCATCAGGAAGAAATCACGGCAACATGGAACGTAAGGCGGCAAGAACTCCGCTGTTTGCAAGACTTGCTGTCTATGGAAGAACCTCCTCCAGGGGTTAGCACTCACTGATAAAGAGTGCCTCCAAATAGTACTTAGGGTCGAACCTCTCAGTACTAAGGCTATCCGCCCTAGCGTAACTACGCCGGGGCTTCTTTTTTTACCAATTTTCCAAACAACTCACGAGATTCGACTTTTCAAATCCCGATTTGTAATTTGGAAATAACGTTGCTACAGTTCAGCATAACTACTTCTGCACCGCAGCCATACCAGCCGATAATTCAGCGATCTCTTGCGTGATCTTCTGTTGACGGAGCTGGTTATACGCCAGGGTCAGATCCGATACCATATCCTTGGCCGCATCGGTGGCGTTCCTCATCGCCATCATACGAGCCGATTCCTGCGAGGCGTTACTCTCAAGCACTGCATGATAGAGTTCCATCTCGAGTAATCGAGGGATCATCTGCCACAACACCTTCTTCACGCTCGGCTCGACAGTATATTCACTCTGAATCACTGGCTTTTCGCTCGCGAATCGCTCACTCACACTGTCGCTTTTTTCTGTACCATTCATTTCGTGCATCGCTTTCTTGGTGTCCTTGATAACCACTGGAAGGAGTGCTCGCACCTTCACTTCCTGAGAGAGCATCGAGATGTAGTCAGTGTAGATCATGACCACGCGGTCGACACGCTTCATCTCAAATTCTTCGATAATGAGCTTGGCAATAGCACGCATTCCTACGGTCGTTGGTACCGCCAAGACATCAGGGAAAGAAGCAATGATCTCCCCCTTGCTCCCCGGTGTAGCCAAGATACGACGCACAGCATTTTCACCCTTCTTCCCAATAGTGACAAACACTCGTTCACGATTTGTATCTTCTTTCAGGGTCTGACGGAGACGCTTGATAATCTGAGCATTAAAGGCTCCGCAGAGACCACGATTACTGGTAATGATCACATAGAGCTCCTTCTTGACCGGACGCTCCACCATGAGCGGATGACCATCTTCAATAGCTGCTCGATCGAGCTGCTGCAAGAGTTCGATAGCACTCTTGGCATAGGGACGAATGGCAAGTACAGAGGCGATGGCTTTGCGCATTTTGACAGCCGAAATCATCTCCATGGCTCGGGTAATCTTGCCCGTCCCTTTCACGCCTTTGATGCGCCGCCTGATGTCTCGTGCTGATGC